>JAMXAE010000066.1 GCA_024281695.1 Nitrosomonas sp.
TCTTCCGTCAACGGCACCATCTGCAGTCATATGCGACTAATCTGGATTTGAACGGAAATTTCGGTCTTGGATCGACCCTTCACGAGGTATTGGTCGGTTTCGATTATCTACGCTCTCAAACCAATTACTTCATGGCCGGAGAATTCAGCACTCCCGCTCCCGCGCTGACAGTTGATATTTTCAATCCGATGATCACGGCTACCGATCCCTCAATCATCAGGCAAATGCTGCAGGAGAACAATCGTTACAACGCCTTCCAGGATGAATGGGCCGGGGTGTATTTTCAGGATAGGATCACGCTTTGGAATAAACTGCATATACTTGCTGGTGGACGGTATGACTGGGTATCTGCGGGTCGTAGCTCCAGTCCGGCTTCATTCTCGGAGGCTGAGAAAAATGTCCTAAAACGCAAGGATGAAGCCTTCAATCCAAGAGTCGGAATACTCTACCAATTGCTAACGCAAGTCAGTTTGTTTAGCAACTGGACAACTTCTTTCGCTGCCAATAACGGAGTGTCAGCAACCGGTGCTAGTTTTGATCCGCAAATAGGCGAGCAATTTGAAGCAGGAATCAAGACCGCGCTTTTTAAGGAACGGTTAATCACAACTTTGGCCTTTTATTACTTAACCAGGGAAAACATTCTAACCCGAGATCTGAGTACGCCGGATCCGCTTGACAGTATTGCGGTTGGCAAGCAACGGAGCAAAGGGATCGAACTGGATATTTTCGGACAAGTCACGGAGGAATTGAGTGTAATCGGCAGTTATGCCTACACCGATGCTGAGATCATCCGCGATAACTCGGGCTTTCAGGGCCATCGTTTACCGCAAGCTCCCAAACATGCGGGTAGTGCATGGCTACGCTATATCGTGAAAAAAATCCATCCACTCAATGGCTTTAGTTTTGGGATAGGCGTATTCGCCGTTGCTGAGCGGGAGGGAGATATTCAGAACACATTTAAATTACCAGGCTATGCCCGTCTGGATGCATTTGCCGCCTACAGCACGAAGTTGGGTGCAACGCGTCTTACAGCGCAAATCAATGCTCGGAACGTCCTTGATGAACGATATTACGAATCAAACGATCCAGCTTCTAACATCGGGCCTCGACTGGGTGTCTATCCAGGCGCTCCTGTAACCGTTCTGGGTTCATTGCGTCTCGAATACTAAATTCACACAGTGATCTATCAGTTTGTAACCCATGCGCCTACTTCGATGACACAACCTACGCCAGAAATATAGGCAGTATAAATCAAGACATAGGGTTGTATGTTCTGCGCAACTAACCTGACAGGTGCCTCAAGAAATAAAAAAACATGTCCGGTTTAGGTTGTTTAAAGATAGTAGATATATATCAAGAAATTCTAGTACAGGAGAAGCAATGACACGCCAGTTTTGGGTTCAAATCCACCGTTGGGCAGGACTGAGTATGGCTGCATTTCTGATTATCGTGGCAGTAACAGGGAGTTTGCTGGCATTTTATCCTGAACTGGAACGCTTGATCAATCCTCAGCTCTATCCCAAGCAGGTTTTGGAAAACAAATTGGATATAGCTACGCTCGCGGAATTAGCACAACAACGGGTTCCATACGGCCAGGTAAACGCGGTTTTAATGGAAGCCAATGAGGAATCTACCGTGATTAGCATGAATGCTCGGCCAGATAGCAGCGGTCAATTGAGCGAACTTGGATTTGATCAACTGCTGGTTGATCCTTATACCGGAGAAGAGTTAGGCAAGCGTCAGTTTGGTGCGATTTCCGAAGGCATGATCAACTTCATGCCCTTTATTTACAAAATGCACTACAACCTAGCACTGGGCAATTTTGGTATGTGGATCCTTGGTACTTGCGCATTGATCTGGACGCTCGATTGTTTTATCGGCTTTTATCTGACATTGCCCCAAAGGCGTAAACCACCTTCCCCCCTGACCTCTCTCCCAGTAGGAGCGGAAAATAAAAACATCTGGCTGCGTTGGCAGCCAGCCTGGAAAATCCGCTGGAAATCGAGTCGATACAAACTCAATTTCGATCTACACCGTGCCAGCGGCTTGTGGCTTTGGCTGGTTTTACTCATCTTTGCCTGGTCTAGCGTGTATATGAATTTATGGGACACGGTATATACCTGGACGACCCGTACTGTATTCGATTACAAAGCGCCTTGGACCGAGTTTCCCAAACTAAATAAAGTATTGGAAGAACCCAAAGTAGGTTGGCGTCAGGCGCAAATGATTGGCGAGCAGCTAATGGCCGAACAGGAAAAGGCTCATGACTTCACTGTCGAACGGGTTGTTGCATTAATACTGGATCGTGAGCGTGGTATCTATCATTATGTCGCCCGGAGTTCACGCGACATTCAGGACAGACGGGGCGGCACACGTGTGTTTTTTGATGCTGACACAGGTGAGTTCAAGCTGGTTTTATTGCCGAGCGGTCAATACAACGGCAATACTGTGACCAGCTGGCTTTATGCCTTGCATATGGCGAATATTTTTGGACTATCGTATCGTATTTTCGTATGCGCGCTAGGTCTCGTCATCGCGATGCTGTCAGTTACCGGAATTATCATTTGGATGAGGAAACAACAGGCACGCGCCGGCAAGCGCTCTTCGTGAAATGAATGAAGCTCCGCCCTCTCACATATCTCACTTACAAAGCGACTACGAGAGTTGTTGAAAAAGTCGAGTTATATTTGTATGCGATTTGGGACAATTGTTTGATACGTGCAGGGCGATAATCGGAAGATATGCGCCTCCTAGCCCAGCCACCGGAAAGAGGGAAACACGGGAGTCAAAAATAGTCTTGATGAAACTATCTCAATTTAGTACCGCTTCAACGAGTTTCGATAATGAAAATTGCCAAAGAATCCATAAATTTCGTGAGCAATTAGTTAAGTTTCTAATAGAAAATGGACTGCCCCGATTGAAGCAGCACAACACTACTATAAGGGTAACCTAAAGAATGGGTTATGTTGACAAGAGAGATGAACTTGCTACAGTAGGCAAGCATAAGAAGCCGCTACTGAGATATTTGTTGGGTGGACGTTGTGCCAGAAGGCAAAATTACTTATTTCCCAATAACGGTAAAATGCAAAAATAACGAGACGGTTATTTTCTCAGGGATTTTATGACCTACGTGTAAAGTTCGAGATACAGAGATGATGAAGGCAATATCCGCTCCGCGGTTATAACCTGACATCAACCCAATATTTTTATAAAGCTAGACAAAACTTGAAGGAGCCAATATGAGCAGCTACGCGACGCCGAACCTTCCCTCCCGGTGCTTTGATGTAACGTCACGCTTTTACACTCGTCTTGGCTTTGTCGAGACGTGGCGTGATGACGATTGGATGATCCTTGAATGGGAGGGCATCGTACTGGAGTTCTTTTCTCACCATGAGCTTGATCCCTTGACGAGTTGGTTCAGCTGCTGCTTAAGGCTGGATGATATTGATGCGTTTTACGCACTTTGTAAGACTGCAGGACTCTCTGAGAAAAATGACGGTCACCCACGGCTCCATTCGCCGACAATCGAAGCTTGGGGTGGCAAAATTGGGGCGTTAATTGATCCCGACGGTAGCCTTTTGCGACTAATACAGAACTAATTGTTTCGATTGACTCGTCTCTCAACCCCTAAACGTAGGAATCTAACTTTTTCCGGATTCTTCTCGGAAGAACCGCAAGATGTGTGCTGTAATACAGCGCTCTCTTGGCAAGGAAGACGCCGCGCTCTTCCGCTGCACCCCTCTCGGTTTAGCACTCCCGAAATTTATCCATTCATCCCATTAAAATGTATCGCTGTTTTGACCACTCGCAGAAGAAGCTTTTCTGCTCTTCAATTCTTCCATGAACAATGAGAATTCCATGCTCCTCTGAACCTCATCGACAATTTCAATGATATCAATCACTTGCTGATTGGATACCGTGAATATAACAACGTAATGCAAAGCCATTAACAAAACAGTACACTAGTTATTCTCAATCCATTGTTTTCACTTTAATTTTATTATCTTTAATGAATCTACACTTAGATCACCTTTGTTTACTTTATAACGCAACTCAACCATGCCAGAACCCATCTGATGAACAGACATCAGGCACAGAACTGGGCTTAGCACTCTTCGAGGGAAAAGCGGTTTACCCTTGCCGAGAGTAGCCGAACCAACTTGGATGATAAGTTCGTCCAGTAAGCCAGCATCATAGAACTGGCCCACGAGATCTCCGCCGCCAACTATCCAGATGTTTTTGGTACCAGCAGCAACTCGCATTTCAGTGTGGACGTGTTGCACATCTCCAGTGACGAATCGGATGTTCGCACCTTCGATTATTGGAAGCTTGCGACTAGAGAATATCCAGGCTGGCTGAACATACGGCCACGTTGAACCAGTCTCAGCGGCAATCTTTTCTGCGTTGCGCACCATCCATTCGTAAGTCGCTGATCCCATTGCCAACGCGCCCACATCTAAAATGAACTTTGGATAGCTTGAGTCATTCAGGTCGCCAAGTGGAAACAACCAATCAAGTGAATCACTCTCAGTAGCAATGAAACCGTCGAGACTTGTTGCCGTGAAGTACTGAGTTTTCATTCTTGTATGCAGTTCCTAAATAGATTTCGTGCGCCTAACGCCTGAATTAAGCCGACGTGCGTAGCGGAAGCCTCAAACACAGACAAGCTTCACCTGCCATTTGTTTGGTGTAGCGAAGCGGGGTTCGGCTTGAATGAATTGTTAGCGTGGATATTCACCGCAGGATCTTCTCCAGCGCTTTTCCTTTCGCAAGCTCGTCAACTAGCTTATCCAAATATCGTATCTTCTGCATTAGCGGATCTTCGATCTCCTCCACGCGCACACCACAAACTACGCCTTTGATGAGCGAAGTTTTTGGATTAATAGCGGGAGCTTTAGCAAAGAATGTTTCGAAGTCGCTGTGTTGTTCGATCTGCTCTTTCAAGCTTGTCTGGCTGTAGCCGGTCAACCAGCAGATGATTTGGTCCACGTCATCTTTCGAGCGATTCTTATTCTCCGCCTTTTGAACATACAGCGGATATATCTTAGAAAAGGCTGTACTGAAAATCCGATGCTTAGACATTCTCATTTCTCCAATGGCTCGAGGATTCGTGTGTAGCCTTCAAGGCACTAACGTCTGAGTCAGGCGGAGAAGTTCAGCTGCCAGGACACACCAAACCGATCATTGACCCAACCGAACCACTGACTGAAGCCATAGTTGCCCAATGGCATCAGGACTCGGCCACCATCTGAGAGAATGCCAAATACGCGTTCTAACTCCTCTATTGAATCAAACTCCACGAAAGTAGAACTCGAAGGCGTGAACGTGAAGCCATGCATGATCGGACTGTCGGAGCACATGAACTCGCGGCCACAAAGTGTGAACACTGCGACTTTGATAGAACCAGCCGGACCAGCCTCACCTTGAGCATAACGCTCGACTCGTACCATGCGGGAATCAGGAAGCGTAGCGAAGTACAGATCCAGTGCGGTTTGCGCACTGCTGTTTTGGAACATGAGGAATGGTCTGACCGTTGTCATCAGGCACCTCGACTGAAAATAAAATCGCATGATAACCGCGACTCCGGTTGAGCGCAATGTTAGGTCAATGTTGGAATCGCCCCTATGAATTTGTTCATTGATCTGCCTCAGGAGACCATTCCATGCTTGGAAAAAACATTGCAGCTAGATTGACATATTGACGATGACTTCAACTACTTTGTCACTTAAATCTCCGTGCCTGATACCACATGGTATAGGAAATCTAATGGAGTTTTCTTGATGATTGCTGATTACTGATTACTGATCAAACTGCTAATCAGAAATATTGCCAATACTCAATCAAATAAATTTTTACATTATTTTTACGCTTTATCCCTTCAATTCAACTTCATTTTTACACACGATTGTTCATACTGCACAAGTAGATAACTTTTTGAGAAAGTAAATGGATATTAATGATTGTCTTTGTTTTGTCATTTTGTCGGTAGTTGACCATAGAGTTGATCGCCAACTACTATCATGAGGAATAAAAGATGAACTGGATTTATTGGCTAACCGGTATTCTTGCTGTCTTATTGTTCATATATCTGCTCTACGCATTATTCAACGCTGAGGATGTGGTATGAATACCTCACCTTGGATACAAATCGGTTTATTTCTTATTGTCCTCTTTGCAGTTGCCTGGCCTTTAGGCCGCTATCTCGCCAGCATATTTGATGAGCAGCTAACACGCCGCTTCATTTGGCTGGATAAATTTGAGTATGGATTCTGTCGTTTGATTGGCACTAATCCAGCAGAAGATATGCCATGGCAGCGTTATGCAACAGCTATCGTGCTATTCAATGTTATAGGCGTGGTTGTTGTGTATGGCTTACAACGTTTTCAGAGTGAATTGCCTCTGAATCCTCAATCACTCGGCGATGTTTCTTCAGACTCGGCTTTCAATACAGCCATATCATTTGTCACCAATACTAACTGGCAAGGTTATGGCGGCGAATCGACGATGAGTTATCTGACACAGATGCTCGCATTGACAGTACAGAATTTTGCATCAGCAGCAACCGGAATTGCAGTAGTTATCGCATTGATTCGTGGCTTTACGCAAAGGAATGCTGCTGGTATCGGCAATGCCTGGCTCGACTTATCACGTGCAATATTCTATGTGCTATTACCATTAGCTTTTGTGTTTGCATTAATTCTAGTAAACCAAGGAGTTATTCAGAATTTCAATGCTTATCAAGATGTCAAGCTGATAGAGCCGCTTGAATATGCCGTACCGAAAAACAATCTTGATGGTCAGCCGTTGCAAGATGACCATGGAAACGTGATCACGGAAACAATCAAAACAGATAAACAGACAATTGCGATGGGGCCTGTCGCATCGCAGGAAGCAATTAAATTGATCGGTACCAACGGTGGCGGTTTTTTCAATGCAAACTCAGCGCACCCTTTTGAGAACCCAACACCGCTCACTAATTTCCTGGAGATGATCAGTATCTTCCTGATTCCGGCCGCACTGTGCTTTGCTTTTGGTCAAATGGTCGGGGATCAGCGGCAAGGATGGACGATTCTCGCTGCGATGACCACGCTATTCATTGCGCTGGCAGCTGTTGCGCTGTGGTCTGAATCCCACTCGAATCCACTTATCACCCAACTGGGTGTGGATGGCTCAATGGGCAATCTTGAAGGTAAGGAAATCCGGTTTGGCATCATTTCTTCCGCATTATTTGCGACAGTCACAACAGCAGCTTCTTGTGGAGCTGTCAATGCAATGCATGATAGTTTTCTGCCATTGGGCGGTTTAATTCCGATGGGATTGATGATGCTGGGTGAAGTTGTATTTGGTGGTGTTGGTGCGGGATTATATGGAATGCTCATATTCGCCATACTCGCCGTTTTTTTATCGGGATTGATGATCGGACGCACACCGGAATATTTAGGTAAGAAGATCGGCGTATTCGAGATGAAAATGGTGTCGATAGCGATCCTAGTTGTACCATTGCTGGTGCTCGGCGGTACCGCAATCGCCGTTGTTACTGAGGTAGGCAAGGCAAGCATAGCCAATCCGGGCGCACATGGACTCTCCGAAGTGCTGTATGCATTCACTTCGGCTGGAAACAACAATGGATCTGCGTTTGCAGGACTTTCTGCTAATACATCTTTTTACAACATTCTGCTTGCTATCGCGATGTGGTTTGGGCGATTCGGTGTCATCATTCCCGTACTAGCCATTGCCGGAAAATTAGCAGCAAAACCAAAACTTACTGTAACGAGCGGAACATTACCCACACATGGGCCATTATTCGTCGTATTGCTCATCAGCACAGTAATCCTTATCGGGGCGCTTAACTATATCCCAGCACTAGCACTTGGCCCCATCGCCGAACACTTGCAATTGTTTACTCGCTAACGGATAGGAGCACTTATTATGAAGAAAACACGCCCCCTTCCATTATTCGACCCGGTATTGATTAAACCGGCGCTCATTAATGCGTTCAAGAAACTTACCCCACAAGCGCAATGGCGTAATCCGGTGATGTTTATAGTCTGGGTTAATAGTGTCCTCACGACGATATTGGGTATTGATGCCCTCGCTGGCCATGGCGAAGCACCAGCGGGATTTATTTTTACAATAGCTGCATGGCTATGGTTTACCGTTTTATTCGCCAATTTTGCGGAAGCACTCGCTGAGGGTCGAGGCAAAGCTCAGGCAGCAGCCTTGCGCGGTGCGCGGAAGAATATTATTGCAAAGAAATTAGCTGAACCTAAGCACGATGCAAAAATTACGGCTATCGACTCCATATCGCTACGAAAAGGCGATATCGTGCTCATTGAAGCAGGCGATTTCATTCCGGCTGATGGAGAGGTCATTGAGGGCGTTGCTTCTGTTGATGAATCCGCCATCACCGGCGAATCTGCACCTGTTATCCGCGAATCGGGTGGCGATTTCTCAGCAGTTACTGGCGGTACGCGCATCCTATCGGATTGGCTGGTAATTCGCGTGACAGCCAATCCAGGAGAAGCATTCCTGGATCGCATGATTGCAATGGTAGAAAACGCCAAACGTAAGAAAACGCCAAATGAGATAGCGCTAACTATTTTGCTCATTACGCTCACACTGATATTTTTATTCGTATGCGTAACGCTATTACCGTTTTCAATCTATAGTATTGAGTCAGCAGGATCGGGTTCCCCCGTATCCATTACCGTTTTAGTTGCACTCCTGGTTTGTCTTATTCCGACGACAATCGGCGGCTTGCTGTCAGCGATTGGTGTAGCTGGAATGAGCAGAATGATGCAAGTGAACGTGATTGCTACTTCTGGGCGTGCCGTTGAAGCCGCTGGCGATGTGGATGTATTACTGCTCGACAAGACGGGAACAATCACGCTGGGTAATCGACAAGCATCCGCTTTCTTACCAGCACCCAATGTTCAGATTAAAGAATTAGCTGATGCCGCGCAACTCGCATCGCTGGCCGATGAGACACCAGAGGGCCGATCCATCGTAGTACTTGCAAAACAAGATTTTGGGTTGCGCGGCCGTGAATTGCATAATGCAATATTCGTTCCTTTTACTGCGCAAACACGCATGTCCGGCGTAGACTTTGGTGATCGCAAGATCAGAAAAGGCGCAGCAGATACAATTCGTGCCTATATCGAAAACCTAGGGGGTACTTTCCCTGGCAGTATCGAAGTGCTAGTTGATCAAGTATCACGTCGTGGCAGCACTCCTTTAGTCGTGGCCGATGGCGCTCGCGTACTCGGTGTAATTGAACTCAAGGATATCGTTAAAGGTGGTATTAGAGAGCGCTTTAGCGAATTGCGAAAAATGGGCATCAAAACAGTGATGATCACGGGTGACAATCGCTTAACTGCCGCTGCGATTGCCGCTGAATCTGGTGTTGACGATTTTCTCGCTGAAGCCAAACCCGAAGACAAGCTGAAGTTGATTCGGGAATATCAGGCACAAGGGCGGCTGGTTGCTATGACCGGTGATGGCACCAATGATGCGCCTGCTCTCGCGCAGGCCGATGTCGCTGTTGCCATGAACTCCGGCACCCAGGCAGCAAAAGAAGCAGGGAATATGGTTGATCTAGATTCTAATCCAACTAAACTGATCGAAATCGTTGAAACCGGAAAGCAAATGTTAATGACACGTGGAGCATTGACAACTTTCTCAGTCGCAAACGATGTCGCCAAGTACTTCGCAATCATTCCCGCAGCATTTGCCACCACGTATCCACAATTAAAGATGCTCGATATCATGCATCTAAACACGCCTGCATCGGCGATTCTTGCGGCGGTGTTCTTCAATGCAGTCATTATTGTGTTTCTAATCCCATTGGCGCTTAAAGGTGTGAAATATCAGGCATTGGGTGCTGCTTCGCTATTACGAAAAAATTTACTGATTTATGGTCTGGGTGGTTTGCTCGTTCCATTTGTCGGCATCAAACTAATTGATGTCATGTTAGGTTTTTTAGGCCTCGTTTAGCCACAAATCAGGAGTTATGATGAAAAATCTGATTCGCCCAGCCATTACGCTATTTATTTTAATATCACTCGTCACTGGTTTACTCTATCCACTTGCAGTTACCGGTATTGCGCAAATCGCTTTCCCCGAGCAAGCCGCTGGCAGTTTGCTTAAGCGAGGTGATGAAATAATCGGTTCCACTCTTATTGGGCAAAGCTTTTCTGGGTCTACTTACTTTTGGAGTCGGCCTTCTGCAACTTCTCCCATGCCATACAACGCGTCAAATTCAGGTGGTTCAAATCTGGGGCCAACCAATCCGGCATTGATAGAGGCGGTCAATGAGCGTATTAAAAATCTGCGTGCAAATCACCCAGAAAAAGAGGAAAAAATCCCAACCGATCTCGTGACTGCGTCAGCAAGTGGCCTGGATTCCCATATTTCACTCGCTGCAGCGTATTACCAAATCGAACGCGTTGCAGCAGCTCGCAACACCGATACGACGATAGTCAAATCACTGGTTGATCGATCGATTGAAACGCCACAGTGGGGTCTATTGGGCGATTCGCGTGTCAATGTCCTACGCCTTAACTTAGCCCTGGATGCATTGGAAAAATAATGAATGAAGAGCGCCCTGATCCCGATCGATTGCTAGCGGAAATAAAAAGAGAAGAAATTGCTGCACAGCGAGGTAAATTAAAAATCTTCATCGGTGCTTGTGCCGGAGTGGGTAAAACATACGCTATGCTCAATGCTGCGCAGCAACGGATAGCTGAAGGATTCGATGTTGTTATCGGAGTGGTTGAGACTCATGGGCGAAGTGAAACCATTAAGCTTTTGGAAAAATTCCCGGAAGTATTGCCATTACGCAAAATTAATTACCGGGGAAAATCACTTGCCGAGTTAGATATTGATACTGCATTACAACGGGCGCCGCAGTTAATCATCGTCGATGAGCTGGCACACACTAACATCGAGGGCTCAAGGCATGTGAAACGCTGGCAGGATGTTGATGAGCTATTAGTGAATGGAATCAATGTTTATACCACACTGAACGTTCAACACCTTGAGAGTTTGAATGATGTGGTTGGCAGTATTACCGGCATCCGCATCTGGGAAACAATTCCAGATCGCTTTTTTGATAGCGCCGATGAGGTGACATTAGTTGATCTGCCACCGGACGAATTATTGGAACGGCTCAAAGAAGGCAAAGTTTATATACCTGAGCAAGTTGAGCATGCGGTCAAAAATTTCTTTCGTAAAGGCAATCTGATTGCATTGCGCGAACTCGCTTTGAGGCGCACGGCTGATCGTGTTGATTTACAGATGCGCGCCTATCGTGCCGATCATGCAATCGCTAATGTTTGGCAGGCACGTGAACGTATTATTGCCTGTATCGGGCCCGGCTCGATTGGTGACAAACTGGTGCGCAGCGCCGCTCGCTTGGCGAATGAGCTGAAAGCCGACTGGCTAGCAGTATATGTTGAAACACCAGCACTTCAACGTTTATCTAAGGCTGATCGGCAACGCATTCTTGATCACCTCAAGCTCGCTGAAGAACTCGGTGCAGAAACAGCTACGCTGGCTGGCAGTGATTTAATTGCCACATTGATTGCTTATTCACAAAGCCGAAATGCCAATAAACTTGTCGTCGGCCATCCTACAGATCTGCCGTGGTATCAACAATGGCATCCACGTTTTATCGATACACTTGCTCGATTCTCCCCTGATATTGATATCTATGTCGTAGGTAACGATAAACCCTCTCAGATTAGGAGCCGGGTAATTAACATGGGCACAATGAAATGGTGGAACTATGCTTGGGCCACAGCCGCTTGCGGAGTAACGACTATATTGGCTGCAGGATTGTTGCGCATATTTGACTTATCAAATGTTGTCATGTTGCTCTTGTTGACGGTTGTGGGTGTTTCAATCAGATTCGGTCGAGGGGCTGGTGCATGGGCAGCAGCATTGTCAGTCTTATTGTTCGATTTTTTCTTTGTACCCCCGCGATTCTCATTTGTTGTTTCCGATGTGCAGTATTTTTTCACTTTCACCCTGATGCTATTGATCGCTCTCATCATCGGACAGCTTGCGGCAAAACTGCGATTTGAAGCAACCACTGCCAATATACGCGAACGACGTGCGCAAGCATTAGCAGCTCTTTCCAAAGAGTTGTCCGGTGCATTAACCGTTGAGCAAGTAGTCGAGATTGCAAATCGGCATGTAAGCGGAACATTTAATTCATCAGTGGCGGTATTTCTTCCCAGTAGCCAAGAAAAAATCAAAGTAGCTGGTACCTCATCTTCTCAACCGATAGCTGATACTGCTGTTGCGCAATGGGTCTACGATCACCAATTGCCCGCTGGCTTTGGTACACAGACGCTGTCTGCAGCTGTTTCTCACTACTTGCCCTTGCAAGCCCCAATGCGTACTCGCGGAGTACTCGTTTTGGAAGCAAAAAATTTACTTTTCCTAGATGAACCGGAGGAAAAGCGCTTACTTGATACCTTCGCAGCACAAATTGCATTGGCCTTGGAACGAGTTCACTATGTCGAGGTCGCGCAGGATGCCTTAGTTTTAATGGAAGGAGAACGGCTGCGTAATTCACTGCTTTCAGCGATCTCACATGATTTGCGTACTCCACTGACTGCTTTGGTAGGATTGGCCAGCACACTTACCGATAGCAATTTACCAGAAAACTCCCAAAAGGAACTTGCCATTGCTATCCAGAACGAAGCACAGCAAATGTCTGATCTGGTCACCAATCTGCTCGATATGGCACGATTACAAACTGGTGGCGTGAAGCTGAAAAAGGATTGGCAATCGATAGAGGAAATCGTCGGCAGCGCATGCATGCAACTGCATCGCGTGCTTGCCACACATAAACTGGTTATCTCAATTCCTCCCAACTTGCCCCTATGTGAGTGTGATCCGATTTTAATCCAACGAGTCATTGTCAATTTATTGAGCAACGCCGCCAAGTTTACATCCGCTGGCAGCATAATCACAATTTCTGCGGCTGCTGAAAATAATGAAATGGCTATTGTGATCGAAGATAACGGGCCTGGCTTGCCTCGCGGCCAAGAAACCAGGCTATTCGATAAATTCACGCGCGGGGAAACCGAATCGAACAAGCCGGGTGTTGGTCTGGGGCTGGCGCTCTGTAAAGCGATCATAGAAGCTCACGACGGAAAAATTTTCGCAGAAAATTGCATCGATAGTGGAGCCCGTTTCACGATAAAACTACCATTGGGTATTGCTCCAATGCCGGAAGAACTTCTGTGAAAGCGCCTCGCATTTTGATTATCGAAGATGAAAATCAGATTCGTCGGTTCGTACGTATAGCTCTGGAAGCAGAAAATTTTGATGTCATCGAAGCGGATAGCGGTACGCGGGGTTTAATTGAAGCCTCCACTAGGCAACCTGATCTTGTCATTGTTGATCTTGGTTTACCTGATCTCGAAGGAAAAGAAGTCATTCGGCAAATTCGTGGTTGGTCGGAAATGCCTATTGTCGTGTTGTCTGCCCGCGATCGCGAAGAGGAAAAAGTTGCCGCTCTTGACATAGGAGCTGATGATTATTTGACCAAACCTTTCGGCATGCCGGAACTAATCGCACGAATCCGAGCCCATTTACGACGACGTCAATCGAATGAAAATCAGGGTGATCCTATAGTGCACTTTGGCGACGTAATTGTTGACCTTGCAGCTCATGCAGTAACCCGTTCCGGTGTTGATGTCCATCTCACACCGATTGAATACCGATTACTACTTTCTCTCATCAATGTGCGTGGACGTGTAGTGACACATAACCAGCTCATGCTCGCGGTGTGGGGGCCAAATTACTCAGAACGCTCACATTATCTACGTGTCTATATGGGGCACTTGCGACAAAAATTGGAGCATAATCCGGCTCAACCTGAATTTCTGCTTACTGAACTCGGGGTAGGTTATCGGTTAGTATAAGACAATAGTCTCCGAACCATTTTCAGCTTAATTCAATTGCCTATTATTAACTATAGAGCCCCAATCAATAATGGTTTGAAAGTCCCATCGATTCTCCCGCGATGATACTCGAGTTAGATTTGCTCAACTTTTTATAAACTAGATCCATGATGACCAATACCACTTCAGATCATACTGTCCGTAATTTTCGCGAGGTGCTTTTCTGGCCGGTGCAAATGATGCCGCTTGCGGGTGCCAGAAACGCACAACCTCACTGGGAATTGTTGGCACAGGGCGGCAAAGACAACCCATGGCGCAGGCTGGAGGACAGATTTCAAGCGGATGGGCTTGATTTTGATGAACGGCACTACAAGGAATTCGTTACCTTCTTGCCCTATGTTCAGCGCTTTATCTATGGCGAAACCCGCAGTCGTATGTCCGATAATGCGTCCGATCTACCCGGCGGTTCGGCAATCAAAATATTCCGAAGATGTGGGGTTTCCGCCTTGCGACTGATTCTGCGCGAGGGCGAAGAACCCATCACGCTGAATGTGGAGCATATCGAACTCTGGTTTTTCGACGACATCAA
>JAMXAE010000067.1 GCA_024281695.1 Nitrosomonas sp.
GGATTGAATCCGGTGTACCGTTGGCGAATATTGAAACTTCCGGAATTGATTCAGCAACAACCAGCTGTTCATTAAAGAACCATGAAACATCAGTATTAAATGAAATTTCACCCGAATGAATGACGATATGTGACTTATTATTGCCAATATAATCCGCCACAATATTACAGGCAGAAAAGGAAGCTTTATTATTAAAAGCCAGTACGATATTGGCATGCTCTGTCATTCCTTTGTATTGCAATACGACAGTATAGTCATCCGAGGTATCGGCTATCCTATCAAGTCCACTCATACCTAAACGCAGCGTAGCCACATCATCAGCAGCTAAAGTGCGCCGTGATTCGCCAGCCTGAATGCCTTGTTGCATCACCGCTTCGGTTTTCTCGATATTAAACAGCTTTGAAACATCACGGTCACCATTGGCAACATACTGGTCACCGAATGGAAGATCATCCAGATTTTGACTATAGGTTGTTTTATCGATAATTGCCGGCAGAAGAAATGGATTATTCGTTTCTTTTGAGAACCAGTGTAAATTGACGTCGTCGCCACGAATATCATCAGCGGAGCCGATAATGCCATCGGCACCGCTATTTAAATCAAATACATTATTGGAACCTTTGGTAGAGGCCGTATAGTTTTTATTTTCACCTGTAAGCCCAGATTCCGATGCCAAATTGGGATGCGATAGGCCGATACAATGCCCCAGCTCATGTAGCGCAACCGACTCAAAATCGAAATTATTATTGGGAATGTTATTTCCGAACGTGATGACATTCCCTATCGTAGGTGCCAACCGATTCCAGGTATTAATAGCGTTCTGCAGTGGTATTTCCATAATATCTGCATATGGAGAAGACGGTGAAATACCTACTGTCACGATCAATTCCTTTCCTTTACCATCGTAACCTGTTGGGTGAGTAATTACATCAACGCCCCGAAAATCGCCGGCAAACTCGAATACCCCTGCTTTTGTTGACTCTACCAATATTAGTGTCATTACTATGAATAGAATCCTCTGAATATTATAGTCCTTACTTCTAAGGTTCATTTTGTGATGCCCTTTAGACAACCTGCCCTGCTGCATGTCCTGACGACCATGCCCACTGAAAATTAAACCCACCCAGGTGACCAGTAACATCGACGACTTCTCCAATAAAATAAAGACCTTGCACACGTTTTGACTCCATTGTTTTGGAGGATAGTTCATACGTATCAATACCACCCAACGTTACTTCCGCTTTTTTATAACCAACCGTTCCACTGGGGGTAATCGGCCAGTCGTGAAGTTTATCCGCGATCTGGCGTAACTCACTGTCACGATATTGGTTGATGGTTTGAGCAACAATGGACAACTGAGTAAGCACTACAGAGCACCAAACTTGTACAAAACGTTTAGGTAAATAACGAGCCAAAAAGTTGGGTAGTAACGTGGCGCTGTGTCTATGTGCGAAAAGAATCTGCTGCGCATCTTGTTGAGGCAATAGATTGACATGAATGGATTCCCCTGGCTGCCAGTAGGATGAGATCTGCAAAATAGCAGGACCACTGAGTCCGCGATGGGTAAACAAAACACTTTCACGAAATGAAACGCCCTTGCAACTGACTTCGGCATCAATTGCCACACCCGAAATATCTTTAAAACCAACAAAATCTTCGGCTGAGAAAATTAAACCGACCAAGGCAGGATGCAATGGCGTGACACGGATATCAAATTGATTGGCAATTTGATAGCCGAATGCACTGGCACCGATTTGTGGAATAGATAAGCCGCCTGTAGCGATTACTAATGAACCGGTTTCTATTGCTGTGTGCTCGGTGGTTATTATAAATTTCTGTTTGGCATTCTGTATTGCCATATTGTTCGGAACATATTCGATCTGTTTGACCTGTGCAGGCATCTGCCAATCCACACCAGCCGCGACACATTCATCCCTCAGCATATCAATAATCTGCTGCGAACTATCATTACAAAATAGTTGCCCTAATTTTTTCTCATGATAACGAATGCCATGCTTCTCAATCAGAGCAATAAAATCCTGAGGTGTGAAACGAGCCAGTGCAGAACGACAAAAGTGCGGATTGCTGGAAAGAAAATTCTCAGCTTTAGTATGACGATTGGTAAAATTGCAACGCCCCCCGCCGGAAATACGAATTTTCTCTGCCAGTTTACGAGCATGATCGACCAGTATTACGCTGCGACCTCGTTTGCCAGCTTCCAACGCACACATCATGCCTGCAGCACCTGCACCAATGATCACAACATCTTTGAAGATTCTTTTAGAAACCTTAGACACGGCGCATACGCCAAAGCTTTCTGGCGAGAATGGGCTTTTTAGTCAGATAGCATATCCAAACGGGCCGCTATCATCATGACAATAAAAAGGAAAAGTGACAAACCTACACGAATACCTAAGGATCTTACCATGCGCGTCGATTGGCCTTTATCTTTATACATGTAATACAACGCCGATCCAAGATTATATAATATAAAGAAAAATACTACGGCTGCGAAGATTTTCAATGGCTTATCCCTACTAAAAATTGAATTTTCCGAAGTTTAGCCGAGTTTTAGTGATTGTCCAATGACTATTTAACTATAAAACACTAACAATTCTTCACATCCGCTGAGACATTTTAAGCTCAGCATTTTGTTCCCAAACCTACCCATCATTTAGTATTCAAAATGCAACATTTAAAACACTTGCCACCTGCTATTTTTTTGATGGGACCCACTGCAAGCGGCAAAAGTCAAATTGCCTTAGATATTGCAGAACATTTTCCAGTCGAAATTATCAGTGTTGATTCTGCCCAAGTTTATCGCTTTATGGATATTGGAACAGCCAAGCCCAATCAGGCAACTCTGACCCACATACCTCATCATCTTATTAATTTAATTGATCCAGACCAACATTACTCGGCAGCACAATTTCGTAATGATGCGCTGAGTGTTATGCATGAGATTACCCAACGCAACAAAATTCCATTACTCGTGGGTGGCACCATGCTGTACTTCCGAGCATTACAGGATGGCCTTTCCATATTGCCATCGGCTGACATGAATCTTCGCTTGATGCTTGAAAACATGGCTAAAGAACTTGGTTGGTCAACCATGCATCAGAAACTAACAGAACTCGATCCAGAGAGTGCAGCGCGTATTAATCCCGCAGATAGTCAGCGTATTCAACGAGCTTTAGAAGTTTGTTATCTGACTCAACAACCCATGTCTAAGATTCTAAAAGTTCCCAGAGAAACAGATTTCCCCTATCGTAAAATCAGTATCGCGCTCATCCCCAGTGAGCGTAGTCAATTACATTTACGTATCGATAAACGTTTTGAATCCATGCTGAATTGCGGATTGATTGATGAAGTCCGATCCATACGCCAACAGTTTTCACTCAGCAATGAATCACCTTCTATGCGATGTGTTGGTTACCGCCAGACCTGTCTTTACTTAGATAACAAAATAAGTATTTCTGAATTGCAGAATATGGGAGCTGCTGCTACTCGTCAGTTGGCAAAGCGACAACTGACCTGGTTACGCGGTATGAAAAATGATGAGATAAAAGAGTTTGATTGTTTGGCAAATCATTTACTCGATCCAATACAGCACTTTCTAGATCAAAGGATCTTATAAAAGCTACAGACATCTTATAAAAGCTTCAGATTCTACTGAATTCAAAAAAATTCGACCCTTGCCAAGCGCCTCATTTCCTATTTTGTCTACAAGAAAAGTTTGTTTATCGATTTTATGGAAGTCAATTCCTACTTGCTTATTCAATTATTTTGAAATCATTGGTCAGGATACTCAAAATCTCTGGGAAAATGCACCAGATCTCTTGACGGATAAAAATGTTAATCCTAGTCTTCTGGGCATATTCCTGCTCATATCCTTCTCAGAAAGATGTAAATAGCCCTATAAAATCACATATAAACTTGTCTATATCCTACTTGCGGCGTTATGATTCAATTCATATCATGGCAAAATGCAGGCCTTAAAAAAAAGTAATATGTACGCTTGGTCTTAATATTTACAAACTTAATTAGAAAACATCGATAGGGAAAAACCATATGCAAACTCGTTATAAATTACTTACTGTCGCTATATTACTCGTCAGTATGACGGTGCTGAGCGGCTGCGAAAATTACGCTGAGAAAACACATGAATCTTGGGTTGCTCCAGCAGCAACTCCCGTTTACGATGACTCAACCATTTTTGCGCGCATAACCTACGCAGTTCAATCGGACCCAGTTCTGCAAGGAGCCAATATTGAAATTAAAGTTACGAATGGTAATGTGGTCTTGAGCGGCACCGTGCGTAATGAAGATCAGATCACCCGTGTCAATATGCATAGTTGGATCGTCGATGGAGTAAAAAAAGTAGATAATCAGATTGCGTTAAAATAATCAAGCCCTGGAGATTCTTATATTATCCTTCGCGCAAACCAGCAATAATCTGTTATTACAAACGAAGCGGCTACTAAGATGAATGTAAAGTCTAGAGCCTAAAAATTTAATAATCGTGCTATGCAAAAAATATTTCGTGCCCCAAATTGTAAATAGATTTACTAATTTGCCGTAGTAATATAAAAAATGCAAATGAGAGCTAACTCTCATCCAAACATCGAATAAATTAATCAAATTTATAAAAGAAATTAAACTTAGATATTAAAGTTTTAAGTAAGGATGTCGATATAGCACGTAATAAAGCCCAATTTATGAGGAAGAGAAATGAAAATAGATAAATCATTACAGCCAGTGACAACTGTTTCTGTCAGTGACGGGAAAAGGCGTACTGATATCACATCGAATCCTAGTTCAAGTGAAGAAAATCATGTACATTTAAGTCCGAATGTCGCGAAACTACAAAATATCGATAGTAATTCTACTAATAACTCAGTTATCAATACGGCCCAAGTCCAAGAAATAAAACAAGCCATAAGTGAAGGTAGTTTTAAAATAAATCCAGAGGTTGTCGCTGATCGACTACTTGATACAGTTAAAGAACTGATACAGTCTAAGAAAGGTGCCATTTAATGACTGCGCCTCAACAATCAGTAAATTTTATTTCAGATCTAGAAGTTGAAAAAAACACCTTGCAAGCATTTATTGAGATTCTTAAAAAAGAAGAAAATGCCTTGATTGAAGGAAAAATAGAAGAAATTGATCACCTCGCCTCTGATAAATCACGTCTAGTCGATAAATTGATACAACTTGATGATCACCGTAACGAGTTTCCACAAGTACAAGAACTTACTTTAAGAAAAAATCATACTAGTACTGAGGTGACAGAACAACACTCAGGCCAATCCAGAATACAAATTCTTTGGAATGAATTATTAGAATTAGCCAAGATAGCCCAGCTACTTAATCACTCTAATGGTTTGATTATTTCAACTTACCTTCAACATAATCAACGTGCTTTTACCGCATTACACTGTGCAGCAGGTAATGTTTCTTTATATGGCCCCAAAGGCCAAACCTATATTTAATTTTTTGTTTTAATTAATATTCCTCAAATTTAGCATCTTCAGTAATGGGTATTTCAGTTACTTTGTTAGGATCAGCTGACAAAATCATTACTGTCACTCGTCGGTTTCTTTTTCTACCTTCAAGTGTTTCATTTGTTTCTATTGGCCTATTTTCAGCATAGCCTATCGCAGTAAGACGATATGCTTCGACACCATTTTCTATAAATAATCTGATAACACTACTAGCACGCGCAGTCGATAATTCCCAGTTTGATAGAAAGCTATCCGTGTGAATTGGTACATTATCTGTATGCCCTTCAACATGAATCTCATGTTCATGCCCTTTAATGACATGAGCAACTGCCTGTAATGTCAGACTTGAATTCTCAGCAAGCTTAGCCTGTCCAGGTGAGAAAAGAACGCTCGCATTAATTTCTACAGATATCCCTAAAGCACTCTGGGTAACTCTTACCTGACCATCGGTTATTAATGGTTCCAATGCAGTGAGAATGTCTTTAGCCATACTTTTCATTTTCTCTTGCTTCTTTTCTTTCATAAAACTTAGATTCTCAATCAGTTTTATTGAGTCAGCTTGGTGCGATTTTTGAATGTTAACAGATGGCGATTCTATTGATCGAGGAGGCATAAGATTCGATGGATTATTGCTTTTAAACGCATTGATCAATGAATTGCTTAGAACATGATATTTACCTTCATTAACTGAAGAAACTGCATACATAACAACAAAAAATGCAAACAACAGCGTTATAAAATCAGCATATGAAACAAGCCAACGTTCATGATTATCACCATATTCATCATTGCTTTGTTTTCTTCTTTTTAACATGAAATATTCAGGTAGTCATTTGATAATCGAAATAATGTTCGAGTCCAGATTAAACATAATAACCATTCAATCGATTCTCTATTAACCGAGGATTCTCACCATTTGCGATAGCTACAAATCCATCAACCAAAATTTCTTGTATAACTACATGCTCATTGATAATACTTTTTAACTTATTGGCTATGGGTAGAAAAACTAAATTTGCAAGTCCCACTCCGTATATTGTTGCAACAAAAGCAACCGCTATTCCACTTCCAAGAAGATTCGGGTCTGTCAAATTTTCCATAACATGAATTAAACCCAGCACAGCTCCCAATATACCGATCGTCGGCGCATAGCCTCCCGCAGCTTCCCAAATTCGGGCTGATTGACGTTGATGCGTCTCTAAAGCCAACATCTCAATCTCCAAAACTTCACGTAATTTTTCAGAATCACTTCCGTCAGCGAGCAGTTGTAGTCCTTTTTTCATAAACGGATCCTTGACAACTCGCACATGCGGTTCCAATGCCAATAAACCATCTTTTCGAGAGATATGCGACCAATTGATTATTTGTTTGATCAAGGTTTGTGGCGAATTCATGGGTGGAAAGAACACCCACGCACTCATTCTAATCCCATTCAAAAAAACTTTTACTGGGCTCTGCAATAAAACTGCGCCAACAGTACCACCCATAACAATTAGAAAAGCTGCTGCTTGTATCAGAGAACTAATGTGCCCACCTTCAAGCATTTGCCCGCCAACTATTGCGATACAAGCCAGAAGAATGCCAATAACACTGTTCAAATCCATCTTTGATTTTTTATTCATCGCAAAAACCGATTAATTACATAGAATAATCTACATAACATTTCAAAGATTTCTTAAACGACTACGTAAACGTGCTATGGCTTGAGTATGTAACTGACAAACTCGAGATTCGCTAACTCCGAGCACTTCACCAATTTCTCTTAAATTCATTTCTTGCTCATAATGCATCCCCATCATCTGTTTTTCCCGAGGGGGAAGATTATCAATAGCAGCAATCAACATTTTTCTAAAATTTTCATCCAATAATGCATTCAGTGGATCCCCCTCAGAATCAACCAATAGGCGATCTAAAAAAGGCTCTTCATCATCTTGTTGAAAATCTTCGTAATAAATTAACTGAGCGCCCCGCGCACTTTGCAATGTCTCGTGATACTCATCAAGAGACATATCTAGTTCTGCAGCCAGATCTAACTCACTGGGTACACAACCATGACGTTGTTCTAATGAACTGACTGCGGCTTCTATTCGACGCATTTTTTTTCGTATGCTGCGTGGCAACCAATCTGCTTCACGTAATTCATCTAAAATAGAACCACGTATACGCTGAGCAGCATAACTCTCGAACTGTCGGCCGTATGATCCTTCATATCGATTAATGGCATCCAGCAAACCCATCATCCCAGCTTGAATCAAATCATCGACTTGTACACTCGCCGGCAATCGAGTCATCATATGATAGGCAATGCGTTTTACTAATGGAGTAAATTCAGTAATAAACTGTTCTTTATCAATCGTTCCAGTTCCAGTAGCAGTATACATATTTAATTACACCGTAAAATTTGCCATACTAAGATGGCTTGTTCGAATCAATCGTTGCATAAAATTATCAATACCCCCGCTATACTTATCCGGGCATGAAGAACGCAAAATGTCATGTGCTAGTTGCCTAAAACATATTGCTGCCCGAGAAGCAGGAAATGCCTCGATTACCGATTTGCACAACTGAGTAGCACTGCGTAATTTCTCATCATTTTGTATATATCCAATGAATTCAAGGGTTACAGAAAGATATTGACGAGCCACTTTGTATAAATTCTGATAAATAGCCAATGATTCATTCTCTGAATCAACTTTATTCACCAGAATGAGAAAATGCTGTTTTGCATAGGCTTGGCTCATTATTTTAATAAGTGCATAAGCCCCTGTCAGCGATGCAGCTGATCCTGAAATCATGATCATGACCTGCTCTGAAGCTAAACTTAGAGGCAGAACATGCGTAGTACCAGCCATCGCGGTATCAATTAAAACAATATCGACTGACTCGGTGACTTCTGAGAAACTCTTAATCAACCAATCTTGCTCGACAGGACTCAGTTTATTTAATGCATGAATGCCACGCATGGCGGATAATATGGCTATATTTTCCGGGCCTTGTAAGAGAACCTGATTTAATTTTTTATCTTTATTAATAACATGCAGCAAATCAAAGCGCGCTTGCAAACCTAGGTGAGTACAAATATTGTTATGACATGGATTCTCATCTATCAGTAGTACACGTTGACCATTCTTTGCTAATGCCGTCGCCAAGTTTACCGCGATACTGGTTTTCCCTATTCGAGTTTTCCCGCTGGCAATAGTGAAAACGCGCGCCGAATCAGGAGCCTGGAATGTCGCCAGATTACGCAAGCCAGCTGCTTGATCTTGCAGTATCAGCCTAGTCATAATTGAACCCCGCAAATGATTTCTCATTTGATTTTGATGGCTCTGCACTATTCTTACTGGCCATAATCAATGCAAACTCTGCATCTTGCAAAGTAAAAGCAGAATCTCCTGGGGACGATTTAAAAATACGATGCAACAAATAGCGAGGATTGGCTGCATGGATATCTTCCGGCACCTTCTGCCCGTTTGCTACATAATGTAGTGATAATTTTCTACGTATCACCGCATCCAGAGCTACACCAAGACTCGCGGCTTCATCAACTTTGGTAATAATGCAGCCGTAAATACCGTTCTTCTGATAAGCAGAGATAACTTCATCCAGAGTTTTTCCATTGGATGCGGCGCTAAGCACAAGCATGCGCTTAACATCTCCGCCACAATTCGTCAGCATAGCAATCTGCTCCGCAACCATTTGATCTCGTTGGCTCATGCCAACAGTATCGATCAATACCATATGCTTATTTCTCAATTCTGATAGCGTTAGCTGCAGATCTTCCGTGTCCTTGATCGTGCGAACAGGAACACCTAATAATTGCCCATAAATTCTTAATTGTTCATGGCCACCGATCCGATAGCTATCGGTCGTGAGTAACGCGACCTTGTCTGCACCATGCCGGATAACGCATCTTGCTGCTAATTTTGCAGTAGTTGTCGTTTTCCCCACCCCAGTAGGGCCAATCAGCGCATACACTCCACCTTTCTCTATCATCTCATCACTGGCTACTGCGCGTAGATTAAAAGCCAGCGCTGACATTGCCTGTTTCAGACTCTGCTCATAATCGAAATCGGCTGATAACTTATCGACGAGGCGACGTGATAACAGAGGACTAAAACCCGTATCTAACATCGCTCTTAGTACCTTTACTTTTTCTGGTCTGCGTTGCGTAAAGTTTCCCCATGCAACGGTAGCTAACTGATCTTCTAGCGTACTTCTCATGGCTTGTATCTCGGCAATAATGTCATGCGCTAGCGATGCCGACATACCATCATTATTAGCTGCTTTCTTGCTCTCGACCGGTTCATTTACTAAAGGCAATGCTTTTGAATAAGGCTCTATCGTTCTAGATACATTATTCTTCTCATATTGAGTGATGTTAGCTGCCGATGGTGGCGCTTGCACAAGACCTGACATCTCAGAATCAGCCAATGCCATAATCTCCACGCCATCTTTCGTTTTTCTGTTCGATAGTATGACGGCATCAACACCCAATTCTTCCTTTACTTGACGTAGTGCATCTCTTGATGTGGCAGCGATATATCTTTTTACTTTCATTTGTTACCCCCAATTATGGAAGTGATTTTAATTTTTCTTGAATCTGGAATTTCCGAGTGGGAAAGTACCCTCAACTGCGGCAATGCACGACGCAGAAATTTTGCCAGTAAGAAACGAATAACACCTGGTACCAATAGTACGATGGGTAAACCTAGCTTTTCTTGCTGTTGCGCTGCGCTCCGGGCTTCTTTTAATAAAGTATCGGCGAGTCCGGGTTCTATTCCAGCTCCCTGTGTACTGCCCGTTTGCATCACTTGGGTAAGAATATTTTCTAGTTCATGATGCAGACTCATCACTTGTAACTCTGTACCTGCAGGAAAATATTGCTCGACGATTGCTCGACCTAAAGCACTTCTCACAATGGCAGTTAATTCAGTTGCATCCTGTATCTGTACCGCATGCTCAGTCAATACATCGATAATGGTACGCATATCTCGAATATGCACACTTTCTTCAAGTAAGTTATGCAAAACTTTCTGTACCGTAGATAGAGGTAATAACTTAGGAATTAAGTCTTCAACCAATTTAGGAGATTGCGTACTCAGATGATCCAGGAGTTTTTGTAATTCTTGCCTACCTAATAATTCAGCGGCATGGGAGTGAATCAAATGGTTAATATGTGTTGTCACCACGGTACTGGCGTCAACCACGGTATAACCATTCATTTGTGCTTGTTCTCGCAGAGCAGCTTCAATCCATACGGCTGGAAGTCCAAATGCCGGATCACTGGTTGCGGTGCCAGGTAATTGCATAGTAACTCGACCAGGATTGATTGCCAGATACATCCCCGTATAGGATTCTCCTTGGCCGATTACCGAGCCTTTGAGAGTTATGCGATACGCATTGGGACGCAACTCCAAATTATCCCGGATGTGTACAACCGGAGGTAGAAAACCAATCTCTTGCGCAAATTTCCTACGTATTCCATTAATTCTTTTTAGTAAATCCCCTTGCTGAATCTTATCGACCAGCGGAATCAATCGATAGCCGACTTCCAATCCCAAGGTATCAATCGGCGTTACATCATCCCAACTGGCATCTACTTTTTCTACTGAAGGAATTTCTGGCACAATCGATTCAGGTAATTGAGTACCTGGGTTTTTCATCTTTAAGTATGCAATTGCTCCCAAGATAGAAGCAATGAGCAAGAATACAAAATTAGGCATACCAGGCACCAAACCCATAACGCCCAAAATACTCGCAGTGATCACCAATACTTGCGGTTGATTAAATAATTGACCTAAAACCTGTTCACCCAGATCTTCATCTGTGGTTACACGACTTACTACTAAACCGGCTGCTGTTGAAATAATCAGAGCAGGAATTTGTCCCACCAAGCCATCACCGATGGTCAACATCGTATACTGCTTGGCTGCAGCACCTAATGCCAAATCATGTTGCAACACACCTACCAGCAATCCACCGATAATGGTAATAAGCATAATCAATATACCTGCGATGGCGTCACCCCGAACAAACTTACTGGCACCATCCATGGATCCATAAAAATCAGCTTCCTGCGAAATCACAGCTCTGCGCTTGCGAGCGTCATCTTCGCCAATCAATCCCGCATTTAAGTCAGCATCAATCGCCATTTGCTTACCCGGCATAGCATCCAGTGTAAAGCGCGCACTCACTTCAGCAATACGTCCGGCACCCTTAGTAATCACCACAAAATTGATAATCACCAGAATAATAAATACAATTAATCCAACGGTATAATTACCTCCTACCAGGAAATGTCCGAAAGCTTCAATCACTTTACCAGCAGCATCAGGCCCCGTATGCCCATCCAGTAATACCACTCGGGTGGAAGCAATATTGAGTGACAACCTTAACAAGGTTGTAATCAACAGCACGGTCGGAAAAACTGCGAAATCAAGAGGATTCCTGGTGTAGAGACTCACCATCAGCACGATGATGGAAATTGCAATATTAAAGGTAAATAGAAAATCCAGTATGAATGGTGGTAAAGGCAACACCATCATAGCCAGTATCATAATAATCAATATCGGACCGGCGAGCGTCTTGAGATTATTAGTATCTGTTAAAGATGATAATGTAACTGCATTATTCATATTATGTGTAGTCAACAGCCTATACTAAAGAATCGTTTATCTAAGGAGTGCATCTTGTTTCAATCCATTAAACAGCATGCTTTGCTTGGTCAAGTCCATCGGGAACTGGCACATCAACAGGCGGCTTAGGCGCATCTCCTCCATATTCGTTATAGCGTCTTAGTTGAAACACATAAGCCAATACTTCAGCAACTGCCGTATAGAGTTTCTCAGGTATTTCACTCTCTAATTCTGCGTGGTAATACAATGCACGTGCCAGAGGCGGCGCTTCAAGAATAGGCACACGATGCTCTTCCGCCACTTCGCGAATACGAGCAGCTAATAAATGCACGCCTTTGGCAACCACCGTAGGTGCCCGCATGGATTCACTTTTATAACGCAACGCCACCGCATAATGCGTCGGATTCGTCACTATCACATCCGCATTAGGGATCTCAGACATCATGCGACGTCGTGCAGCTTCACGTTGCAAGCCACGAATACGGCCTTTTACAAAAGGATCGCCTTCGCTGTCTTTATTTTCTTTACGAATTTCTTCTTTGGTCATACGCAGTTGCTTTGCATGCTGCCAAATTTGAAAGGGTACATCGATCGCAGCGATCAGTGCCATGGCTCCAACTGTCAGGAGAAAACTCATGGTTAGGAATTCACCCGTACGACTGATTCCCAAATCGATGGAAACTGTCAATAACGCCATCACTTCTTCTTTATTGCTCCAAATAATGAGAGCTGCAACACTGCCAATGACGAGGGTTTTAGCGATCGCTTTTACCAACTCAATTAAACTTCGCATCGAAAACATCCTGCCTATGCCTTTAATCGGATTGATACGATCAAACTTAGGCATCAGCGCTTTGGAGCTAATCAACCAACCGCTTAGCAACATCGGCGCGAATAAAGCTACGATAATGAGTAAAAACAATAAGGGAGCAATTGCTAATAAACCCTCATAAGCAAGCTCATATAAACGATTCAGCATCAGATCGGGTTGAAACGCTAACTCCCGTTCCAGTTGCATGCCGACTTGCATAATTTTTTGAAGCTTATCCATCAGATCGGAGCCCAAAAACAATATGCCGGCAGCCGCCGTCATTAATAAGGCAAATGTTGTTAATTCTTGAGAACGCGCAACCTGCCCTTCTTCTCTTGCCTTTTCGAGGCGTTTGGGCGTAGCCGGTTCTGTACGTTCTAGATCACTTTCTTCAGCCATGACAAGCTCCAAATTCTTACAAATGAATTATCATGGTGATTGTGTGAATTCAATAGTGGGAACAAACAAGGATTCATGCCCTTTATTCATGAACTACTAGGAAAAACCTGATATAGCCTTTATTTTCATAAGATTGGAGTGTCAAAGACACATTGAGCGTCTGTTGCCTTTAAATCCTAACAACTTCATTTCAATGATTAATTAACTGTTCACCCAATAAGCATATGCATCATACTTTACGTTTCATTCGCTCCTTTCTCGCAATAAGCTTATTAATCGCTTGCTTATTAACGATTACCGCAGGATCTTTACTGCGTGGCAGTTTGCCACAATATGACGGGGAAACAGTTCTCGCTAAATTATCCGCACCGGTATTGGTTGAAAGAGATACTCTGGGCAGCGTTACCTTTAAAGGCCAAGATCGATTGGATCTGGCTACGGCCATGGGCTACATTCATGCGCAAGAGCGCTTCTTCGAAATGGATTTAATGCGCAGACAAGCGGCAGGCGAACTGGCTGAATTATTTGGCCCCGGCGCCTTAACACATGATCGCAAAGCGCGCCCATTGCGTATGCGATCACGCGCTTCAGCGGTATTAGAACAACTCCCCCCCGAACAACAACAACTACTCGAT
>JAMXAE010000068.1 GCA_024281695.1 Nitrosomonas sp.
CAACTGATTCATTTGAACTCGATTTGCCTGATCCGCAAAGGTTACGGGGCCATTAAATCCATCTGTTTGACTTGGATTGAAGGTCGCTCCACCATGAATCCAGCCACCTGCTCTTATTCCTTTCTCTTTGAGTGCATTCATTACATTATTACCTGCGCTCACCACACTATTAGCATAAATACTGGATGAACTCGCACCAATTAGTAGTAACCCTCCAGTCACAGCACGAAGCACTAGATTCTTGTACATTGATTTATATTCCATTACTTCCTCTCTAAAAAAAGATTATGAAACTGTTATACATGCTATGAATCAGAAAAAAAACCATGATCCTCACATGGGCACAACTTTAACACCGAACAGATTGTAGGGTCAACGCGTACAACAGTTAAATCTACTCAGCATAAAAAAATACAACAGATTAATTAGTCGGCCCTGAGAAACTGCATCAATCGTTATTTTGAATCAGCAGCTTCAATAGTCGGTATGTTAATAAAAAAATCGAGCAACTTGATCTTTTTCTATCAAAGAATTTGCGAAGTCTGCAGTTTTCGCCATGGGAAGAAGAGCCAAAAAATGGCCAATAGCCATTGTTTTAGATTCCAGGCGGCAGCAACCATCAGTAGATTGATGTAATCACCGATGGCACCTTTCAAGTAATTTCTGGCCATTCGATAATCCGACTTCAGGGGCCGATAATGGGTTCAATCGCCGCAATCCTGCACTGTTTTCGCTTCATGTCTTTCTGGTATCGGTTATCCTTCTTGAGTGCTTTATTAGAGTTATGATTGTAAGCGTCATTATGATGATTGCGGAAGAGATAAAAGAGTGATATAGCTTGATTGAGAAGAAACCGGACTTAAATAAAAACTTGTGGAGGGATAAGGTTTGGACGGATGATTATTATGTAGCAACCGTAAGGAAAAGAGCAGATTTCGGAGTCAATTGAAAGGTGTTTAAAGAACTAAGGCCAGCCAAAAGAAGCATTTTGTCAGCTTGAGATTTTCTAACACTAAGCGGTATATACCCATAAATTCTCCTAGAAAACCGATAAAATACGGCTCTAGCCATAACGAGAGGCGAAGTCTATGTCTATATCAGAAATGAAAATTAATCTATTGAAAATCCAATTAAGATTCTTACGTAGTATCATTGTTTCCATTTCTTCAGTGTTTGGCTCACCACACGACGAGCGTCAGAAATAGGTGGCATATCGTTGGTTGCAAAGCTCAACTTCAAGCGAAATTGCCAAGGCGCATCGTTCCCTTTGATCTCTGAACGTCGTAGGAGATATGGATCTGTATCCTTTCGATTTCGTCCAGACATAGTCGAACAAGCCCCCGTATAACCCGCTTCTATAACAGCGTTACGTGCAAAAGGACTCCAGCTCCCAAAGGGATATGCAAAATGTGATATTCTTTGACCGAGTATATCTTCCAGTATCGCCTTACTATCTTGAACTTCTTTAACTACGCTAGCATCTTCGGTTTTCCCAAGCCAAACATGGCTCAGAGTATGGCTACCGATATCCACGCCAGATTCAGTCAAAGCGCGAATCTCATAAGCCGTAAGCATGCGCCTTCGTGGGAATCCAAAAATCTCGCACCAGTCGTTATATCCACCTATCAAACTGGATACGACAAAAACAGAAGCTGGATAACCAAATTCTTGCAATATTGGCAAAGCATTCTCATAAGCGCATGCTACTCCATCATCAAATGTTATCGCTACGGCTTTGTCCGGAATTTCTATTTTTCCCGCTATTCCTTCCAACACCGTCGCAAACGGAATAACTTGATAGCCAGCCTGTTGAATTTGTTCCATATCCTTTCGAAATGCATCTGGTGTCCGACAAAACCGAGCTTCAGCAGCATTTTGTGGGGTCGCAATTACATGATACATCAACATCGTTACAGGCATATGGGTCAATCCTCATTTTGATCTTTGTTGTAACGCTGACCAGCTTGGCCAGGGTAGATCTTTTCGCCCTAGCTGATGCGCTAGCTCACACATATCATTAGCTAACATATCTTGCAAACGCACTCTTGTTTCCTCGCGTATAGGTGGAATAACTTGACGCAGCTCAATTTGATTATGATTGCGACGCAAACGACGAATCCAATCATTTCTCTTAACGGCCTGAACCACCTCCCTGCCACCAAAAGATCGACCAAGCTTCCCTAGACGCTTGAGAAAATGATCCAATCTGGTATTTTTATTGATTAAGCTCTCATTTACCTTTTTCTCTAGAAACCAAGACTTATGGTCTTCTGCCACTCCCAGAAAGCGATATAGATTCTGCGCTTGCTCGAAAGGAGCATCACGAATATCTTCCTGAAAAATAACCAATATCTGATTGCGAGGAAATACTGCTAGCCAGCGAGCAAGTTGCTTCGCATAATATGATTGCATTAAGTACATCGGATTATTTTCTAATCCGCGCTCAAACTCAAGATTCTGACCAGTCACATGACCTAGCTTCACCTCATTCAGATGGTTAGAATAAGCACGTTCTATTGGGTCACGAAGAGAAAGTACAATACGCATATCTGGATTATAGCGAAACACTCTATCAGGTGCAGCAATATCAGAAAAATATGAAGCAGATATATCCCCTATCGCCTTTGCCGCACTAATATCGCCTAGGTGCTTTTCATACCATTCATATCCAAAATTATAGAAGTAAGAAAAAAAATCAATTTCTTTGCCTGGGTAGACTGCTACCTCTGGATGATCCGATAAGACCCGGTGCACCCAAGTAGACGCGCATTTTTGCGCACCGATTCCTAAGAAATCAATCTTCATATATAAACCTCCTTTAAACAAAACATGACGGTACCTTAACAATAAACTCAGAATTCTAAGGTTAAGTTTGCACTTATAACTTTACTTCTTCAAGATTTCTACCTACGAAACGCGACCAATAAGCTGCCTGACCAAGCATCAACATCATAAGGAACTGGATAGGATTAGAATAGAAATGAAAATTTTTATAAAGTAAGGTAATGGCAAGTAACAATAGACCGGCTTCGCCCACTCTGAGAAGTATACGATGAATCTCTGGAATAGCTTCATCTTTAGCGACACGCCCTGAGGTCCGTGCACCAGAGAGCAGTATAAGAAGAAATGCCAAGTGTCCCAAGATACCCGTTTCCCATAGCAAAACAAGGGTGGAAGACTTGTGGAGCACATAAGGAAATCGCTCAGCCAACTCACCCACACCAACTTTACTGGCATGGGTCGCTCCCATGCCATAGCCAAATAAGCTGTGCTGCAGATCGCCGCTCTCGACATTCATTTCCCACCATTTAATCATATGATTAACACGCCCTAATTGGCGCCCATTCTCAGACTCCGCATCTGGACTCAGTGCTCTCATTACACGATCGTAAGTTGAAGTAACTTGGTCGCTTTTGAACGTATGCATAGAAACATCGTTATAGTGAACTTCTTCATAGACAGTGAATAAACCAATGACCAACAAGATTGCTCCGACCAGAACCACAATCGCCTCTATAGGCCGCTGCAAAAGCTCTTTACGATAATACAGACCAACAACAACCGGTAACAACATAACTGATGCTTTAACTTCCGCCAAACCCATCGTAACAAGCCCCGATACCAAGACCAAAGCCATCCATACGCCACGTAATTTCCCCCCGCGCCATAATGCAATGGCGAGCAACATAGCAATCAACAGCATGATAGCCATAGCAGCACTATCTCCACCACCCTGGATATTGCCATGAAATGTACCTATTACAGCATCCCAGGCAGAATTTCGTGCTTTCTTCTGAGCCACAAAGAAATACTGATAAAGCGCCATAGGGAGTTGCAGGATCGCTATAATCATGAGGGCTCTCCACAATTGCACCAACATCTCCTGTCGAACCAGGCCAAACATAAAAACCAACATTAGTGGCCACATAAGCAAATAGTGGCGAGACGCATTCACAAAATCTGATAATTGAGGATTGCTGATGACAGTGGAGAAAGCTAGTAACAGAAGAAAAATACCAGGCCAAAAAAGATCACTTGAGATCGTCGCTGATAAGATACTTATTCTGCTACGTAACAAGTGCGGTAGCATTGGTAACAACAATGCTGCACTCACCAAAACAGCTAGCCATTGCAGCTGTGTGAAACGTAAAAAATAGGCACTCGGCCCAGTAATTAGAAATATTGCCCAAAATATTATCCACACTGTCCAAGCTATTGGCATAGCAAGAACAAAAAAAAGACCATACACAGCTAGCAATGCGATTAAAAGAATTACATTACCGGAGGCAGCGAGGATGCCACTTAACACCGATAGAAATAGAACACCAATCAAAAGCAAAACAAGAGTTAGTACTTTCGACAGTGAATCATTATTAGATGCTAGTAAGGTTGATATTTTCATAATAATCAACACTCCTTTCAGTTATATGTTTTTATATCTTCATTTGCTAAGTCAGCTCAAACATTCGGCGACAAATTAGCATTCCCAAAAACTTAGATTGTTCCTGGTACACTTTTAAAATATATAAAACCATTAATCTGCAAACAACACACTCCACTTGATTGGGGTCACTGACAAACTCATTACGCAAATCAGTCTTCCTCTAAAAACTACTCAAGGAATTTTGGTAAAATCTTGACTACATATTGACTAGCTGTAACTTATTAAAATAACACCCATTACAGACGACTGCGATAGTATTACATAGCTTGTTCCCAATGATCTGCACAATACTTACTTCTTCTCACTACTTTTCTGGATCTAGCTACAAAACTACTCTACTTCCTTTGTTTCTCTATGAAGCAACACACTACACAACTAATCTCTGGATCTCTCTAGCTTCTATCTTAAAAATCAACTATAAAAACATATCGATATCATAATATGTTCAATCCCAGGAGTTCCTAGGAAATCAATTGTCAATTAGATTGAAATAATTCACAAAATAACCAAATGATTGAACAGTTATGTCCCAAAATCAAGAAACCAATGCTCAATTACTTAATTGCTATTTTGCACTGAATTTAATAATCATCAACACAATCCAAGGATCTATAATCTTCGGCATTATTGCAACATAAGAGTAAGCTCTCATAGAAAAACCATACCAAATTGATTCGAATAAATACTTACAGTCTTATTCGTAAATATATAACCAAAAACATGGTCCATTCGGATGGAAGCATATAGGCGAACGTATTTTATATTGCTTCTAAAAGTATTAATGCGATATGTCAAACGACAACAATTTTACGGCAATCAATCGTCCTTCCCAGAATCTTTTTACACACCCAAAGCTCCTATAAGTCTGATGCGCCCCTTAACATCAAGTGCTGATAGCAAATCCTGTATAAAACTAGTCTGAAGCTGATAAGCTTTGTCATTATCAATATCTATAGAAGAAACTCGCACCAAGATACCGTCAGGTACACTACCAGTCAATCCATAACGCAGTTGCTGTAATTTCTGATTAATTCCAGGTAAAACCGCTTTGTCGCCAACCGTAACCCAGTAGGTTATAGGTTCATTACGATTACCTTTTATCGCGAGCAAACGTTTCACTGGCAACTCTCCGTGTTGCGTAAAAAGCTCATCAGCAAAAGCTTTCGTTATCTCAAAGCCTTGTGCATAATAACAAACTTCCGGTTTATGTACCGCCAGATTATCGCTCTGATCACCGCCGTAAGCTACAGAAAGCATAATGCGTTCACCAAGAGTATTAACATAGGTTTTTGCCATTGTTTGGTTATATATCCTATCAAGCTTAGCTTGTTTTTCTGCATCAACTTGCAATGGTATAATTGATTCATCGGTCTCCCAATCCCCAAATTTATCAGGAATCATTGTCTTAAGATCAAGTGTTTCCCGCTGATCAGCTATTTTAGCAGTTGGGGTCAGGGCCAGAGTTAAAGCACCAGATAACACCATCAACATGCCCATAATAATGCTAGTGATTAAAGATCTTTTCATTAATTTCCCTCTTTGTACACTTATATTTTATAAAGAATTCGCACAAAATAAAGTTACTTACAATCACATCACATCCATGTTACATAACATATTTTTGGGTTATAGCAAATAAGTCCTAAAATAACTTATACTTGATATTCTTAGCTATTAATTTGTATTTGTAGAATCTGTTTTTACATTCTTCAAGAGATAGAAAAACAAAAAAGATTCCTTCGGAATCTCATTATATTTCCTTAATACAGCTTTAAGCTCATTCCAAAAGATTCAATGCTATTAATATGACTCTTATCCATGGCAAAAACAACTTAGACTCAGCATTATACTTCGATAATCATTTCTACCGTGTCTGGTGTTATTTCTCTAGTGATCGACAGTATTTGCGTTTTGTATCTGCCGTCACGACGATAGCCTTACCACCTCGGCTTCAGCTCCAATATACAAAAAAATACTGCGAACTTTCTCTAGTGCCACTTCGCTTGTCTTTTCAGATACCACTCAACGTAACTTTGATGATCTAACTATGACTTTTAGCACAAAGTATTCCGGTAACTCTACTACTTACTTATCTTTGTCTAATTGGCTTATCATCGCAGCTTCTACTATAACTTCGTTAACTATTATTGACAGGCCTCAAAACATTAATTGGTTGTGTATTGATAAAAAATTGCAATAACCTATCCACGCTCAGAATTAGTATCAGCGCACTAATAAATAAAACCATTCCAGCAAATCCGTGCAAAAATCCTTGCCCAGCGGCATCTCCATAATGAAAAGTCACCAAAGTAAGTATAATCACACGAATAACGTTAGCGGTAAAAGAAATCGGCACTATAAGAATGGCGAGAGCTACATTGCGTAAAACAGAAGTATGATGAACCAAATTCAAATAAAATAACCCCAGTGCTTCCAATGTCAACAATGTCTGTAATCCAGCACAAGCATCTGCCACAAGGAGTTGGTATTGTCCTATTTGTAAAATAACACCATTACGTGCGATTGGATAATCTGCCCAGAATAAAATGTTTTCTGCCACATATGAAACTGCCATCTTCATCGGCATAGTAAGTAAGCTGACTAACGGGCCAGGTAGAGGAATCATAAACAACAGAAAGAAAAGTGGGAACCACATTGCTTTCAAAGCACTACCACCTCGTTTGATAAGTAAGGTAGACATTAAAGTGATGATAAAAGAACCTATTTCAAAAACCAAGATTTGCTGAGAACGACCAATTATATATAGAAAAAGAGCTATAAAAAGAAGCATCCACCCCAAAATTGAAGTTAATTTTTCCTCACTTCTTTTTATCATCCTCGGCCACTGGCGATAAATAAGCCAGAGCGAAAGAGACAATATAATTGGTCCATGCGCTTGTTCTTCTTTAGTCCATAGCTCGTTAGCAAGGCCATAGAAAGTAGGTATGTATAAAGTCAATAGCCCCAACAATACAGGCCACCATTCTAATATAATTGAATTTGAGTTCTGCAGTTTGTATAGTAATGTTGGCATGATCAAATTTTTTACTAAATTATTACTAAAAATCAATGAGAATAGAACCAACTATTTCAGCACCGCTATACTTAAGCTGTTCATTCATAACATTAATATCATTTACGCGAGTATTGTTCTTATGTGTAACTATCAGTGCGCCCTCTGTATGAGTCGCGATAGCTATTGCATCGGATCCACTCGAGAAGGCCAAAGTATCATAAAGAATAACGTCAAATTGATTCGCAAGCTGCTCATTCAGTTCGTCAAATGAGGCACGGTTGAGAAGCTCCAGAGGATTAGGTGGAAGTGTTCCTGCTGGTAGAACAGAAAGATCAACAAAAGATTCTATTCTAGAGATTACTTCAAATATATTAGCACGATCAGCAAGCACATCAGATAAACCTTGCTTATTTTTTATATTAAAAATTTCATGTTGATGTGGGCAACGTAAATTAGCATCGATCAGCAGCGTTCTCTCCCCAAGTTGGGAGAATACTACCGCAAGATTAGCCGCAAAAAGGCTCACTCCATCACTAGGATCATAGCTAACTAGGGCCAGTGCTTTACGTCCCGACGTGAACCATCTCAGCATTAGTTGGCTCCTTACTGCACGAAAAACCTCTACTTGAGCGCCAAATGGTTGATAAGCAACCACTAGCTCTGGAGGATGATTCCCTTGCCCTGGCAGTAAATAAGGATAATCAAATTGTTGTGCCAGTACTAATTGAATATCTGCTTCAGTAATTAAGCCTAATTTCAGTGCAGCATCTCCAAAACGCAAACCACTTTCCTTCTGTAAGCGTAGTATACGCTCCGCCTCAACTGGCGTAATTTTTCCCATATCTAGGAGAATGTGACCAATACTAAACTTGCGAACAGAAGAAGAAGAAGAAGAAGAAGAAGTACTTGTACTGATAGATCTGGAATCGCTAAGCTTCTTTGTTTCTGACGAGTCTGCGATGCTCATTTTCTCTTTCCTATTTTAAACTCAGATTGATTCATCGTATCAAACGTGGCCAAGTCAATTGCAAACGCCTCTTTTTAGTAGGCACCCCCCACTGTATTACTCCAAGAACAGGCGCTTGAAGTATATCTACTAAATCTTCTGCTGAACGCACACGTCGATCAACCATTTCCGCAAGCAAGCCAATTCCCACTCCCAGTAAAGTACCCAAGAATACTGACAGAATCATATTGAGTAGTAGTTTAGGACTATCTGGTTTGTCAGGAATCTTTGCTTTATCAAGTATAGAAACACTCGACAGGTTGGATTGTCCTTCAAGAGTTGTCTGATTTAAACGTTGCATCGCACTGTTATATGCTTGTTGAGCACCTTCTACTTCTCTAACGAGAAGCAGTAATTCATCCCTTGCACGATTAAGCGTAAGTACCTTTACTCTTTGCTCATCAAGTGCGGTGCGAATTTCCACTTCCTGATCCATAGCATTTTCTGTGGTAGCCTTCAAGTGCCTGTTAAGCTCAGATCTCAGCTTCTCCACTTCTGCCTTGGTTCCAGTATAATTAGGGTGATTACGACCAAACTTCTGAGAAATATCTGAGAACTTAGATTCCGCTTGCGACAAATCCTTCTTTAGGCCACTAATCAGCATATTTCTAACAACAACTTTATGACTATCACCTTCTCGACTACTATTTTCCCCCATCCTTTCCGTTTGAACAGACACCAGTTGGCTAGAAAGTTCATTAAGCCGTCTAGTTTCAACATCCAGACGATAATCCGCATCAACAATCCCTTTTTCATGTTGGTACTGGGATAATTTCTTCTGTGCCATTTCCAGTCGGTCGCGCAATACATTAAGCTGCCCAGTGAAATAGGCCGCAGCTTTCTGTGAAGGTTCAACTGTGAGACGGATACTTAGCTCCTGATAAGCATTCGCAAAAGCATTGGCAATAATTGAAGCGAATGAAGAATCTGCACTCTTGAAACTCACACGAATTACGCTACTATCACGTGAAGTTTCAATCTCCAGGTTCTTAAGAAGAAAATCTGCTAACCAGTCACGCAAATCCATATTGCTACTGCTACCTTCAAACTGTTTTTTCACAGCTTCACTTTGATCAAGTTTAAGTTGATCCACCACTAACAGTGCAGTTCTAGAGCTTTTAATAACGTCTAATTGAGTAGCCATATAGCCTGCAATCTGTTGCGCAGACTGAATCATCCCCGTCACAGGATCCGCCCCTTTATGGGTAAGCACTAATGTTGCTGTTGACTTATAGCTTTTGGGCAATAACAAACTGACCAGAAAAGTAGTCGATACAGTTATAATAAGTGCAAACAAAATAAGCTTGCGGCGAGCTAATATAATAAGAAAAAATCTGGATAAGTCCATATATCAAGTCTCAGTTAACCCTAGTCTAGTTACAAAGCTACTTCGAAGATTAGTCCAAGAAAATTCATAAAATATCAAAATAGACTTTCTCTGATATAAATTACATCGTCAGGCTGAACCAAATCATTAGATTTAACAGTAAGTATCTGTAAATTACCTTCAGCATCGCGACGCTGAATCCGAAGACCACGTTCAGTTCCTCGCTGAGTTACTCCCCCACCGACAGATAGTGCTTGCATAACTGTCATACTACGTTCAAGTCTATAAACCCCAGCGCGTTGTACTTCTCCATAAATATAGAATCGAGGAGCTCGTTCAACAAAGATAAGATCATCACTTCTTACACTCGGATTACGACTCAAGTCGCCAGAGCGAACCATATCTATAAAATCAATAACTTCCTTAACAAACTTGCTTCCATCTGAGCGAATCAAAATAACCAATTCCCCGCCATCAGGCAATACGCCCCCTGCCATCGCCAGAATATCCGTTAAACTGCGTTTACCCTCGATTGGATAACGCCCTTGATTACGAACATATCCCAGTACAGACACCATCTGACTCTGCAACGAAGAGGTAACAATATTTACTTGAGGCTTACGTAAGATATCGCGACTTTCCAGTAGTCTGGCTATCTTTCTTTCAGCTGCAGATGGAGTCAATCCATCAACTAATATTTCCCCCAACAATGGAAAAGTTATATTCCCAGATTCACTTACTTTTGCTTCAGTAGTCAGATCCGGATTTCCATAGACAAATATTTTTAATGCATCTCCCGGCCCCAACACACTTTCTCTAACCTCTCCTGCAATTGCGTTTCCAATACAGACTATCCAGAGTAATGTAAAAATTGGTAGTAAAAATTTCACCTTATTATTCATAACAAATATCATTTGCTTATAATCCTTAGTTCGTACCACGTTAGATTGATAACAAATAAAGCCTTTAAATACACAAACCTCACTATTATTTTAAACCCATAATACCACGTTCAATCGATCCTTCTGAAGTCGACTCGGATAGACTCAAGTTATTTGCTACGTCAGGAGCTATCACTATTGATTGAGTATCCTGGTTTTCTAAGCTAGATGTCGATACTCTAGCATTAAGATATTCGATTTTTGCTGAAGTGCGCAAGCGTGCAATTTCTGCATCGGTCGCTTTTTTGTATTTTTGATTAATCAAATATCTTTCAATCTGCGGTGCAGCTACTACTGCTGTAATCGGATTATCCTTAATCGTATTAACGAAAATCAGAAGACTACTCTCTTTTTCATTAATGATAGAAACATAGCTTTTATTCTTTTCCCGTAATATTGCCACCATTTCAGATGGTAAATCTGTAGTATTACGTGATACCAAATTACGCAAATACTGGACATTATGTTTATCAAGCCACGCCACTACTTCATCAAGAGATTTAGCAGCATCTATAATTACTTTTAGTTCGTTATTAAGATCCTTAGTAGCAATACGTACTACTGTTAAATCAAATTGCTTACGTTGCGCAAAGTACTCTGGGTGTTCTTGAAAATACTCATCAATCTCAGCCTTGGTTGGTTTGGCAACTTTACTTACAATACCCTGCAAGTATGCCTGAGCAATAACCTGAGCATTAGCTCGCTCACGCGCCTGCATAACATCGGGAGTTCGATCAAGCTTGTTACGTATGGCTTCATCTACGATCAATTGTCGCGCAATTAATGACTCCAACAATTGCTTGCTAGCAACCTCAAACTGATCAGCACTACGAACACCTGCCCGTTTTAGCTCATCGTTAAGTTGAAGTGCTGTGATTTCTTTACCGTTAATACTAACCAACGCTTGACCGGATTTCTTTTCTTTAGGTTCACTATCGCAAGCTGAAAGAAGCAATGCAGAAATAAGTACCAATCCCACCGACATCTTCGGCAAATATGCGAATACCATAGAGCTCTCCCTTTATGATCACAAATAATAAAGCGACTTTGAATGTACGCTTACTCTAATGTCATTTCTCAAGTGTTGGTTACGACATTTAAATACGAAACTTTAATACTGATGTCAGTATGTTTATTAAGATATATGAAATCATTTGTGTAGATATGTATTCGTGGATCGTGTGAATCTTAGAGAATCAAGCACGTCAGCTTGAATAAGCTATCCTGCACCAAGTTAACAGCGTATTGCGCTAAGTTGCTAAATGATTACCACTCCAATATCTCTCGCACCGCCAAATACTGACTCTCAATATTCTGCCCGAAAAACCAAGTGATATGTCGAAACTGATATTATGGCTTTTATGAATATATTCACTCCGCATTTTCTTCGCAGCAAGTGCAGGAAATTGAACTGCCAAAAGATTAAACTATATTAATTCTTTGAAATGATAATATTGTTAAAGTAGATTATCACTCTATCTCAAGACTAAAAAACAGAAACTAAGATCTTATTTATTATCGCTCACTAAATTTTAATGATCGCTAGTATAATTCGCCTAATCTATATCTTTAATTAGAATAATATTCAGCTTAATAGTTCGCCAAAAAAATCGCCATTTTGAGAGCGTAGACGGTTTCTGCAAAGAGTAGCAAAAATCAAAGAGATCTTTTCTTGACTCACCATCTTTTTGAGACACACAAGCTTGCGGCACTTACAGTAAGACAATAATTTTGCACATTGCACTCCTGAAGTTGACTGGATAGTGCGATGATGAATGGCTGCATATAACCTGGTCAAGTAAAACCGGACAACTCAGTTAAACGACTTTTCAATATTTCTGTTTCTACCTCATAGTGATTCATTGATTCGGGCTTTTGCATCCCAAGTACGAATGCAGTCGATGGCTGTTATAAAACATGGAAATATACTGCAGTACATCTTGCTGTGCTGCATAGCAGGTTTTGTAATGCCGCCAGTGGATTCATTCATGTCTAAAGCTACCGAAGAAGCTTTCAACCACAGCGTTATGGAAACAATCACCGGTGCAGCTCATACTACCCATGAAGCCATGTATTTCCAGAAGCCTTCGGTACTCTCTCCCTGCTGGCATATTGCGATCCACGATCGAAATGTACAATCGATCCAGCTTGCAGTTGGCGCTGCCAGATAGCCATTCTCAATGCATCACACACCAGTCTCGCTTTCATTCTTGAACTCATACTCCAGCCAACTTTTCCTGGAAAACAAATCCGTAAGAATTTCTAGTGTTGTTTACAGTATTCAGGAGAATACTATAAATGAATATACACGAATACACTCCTTTAACCCTAATGAATCGCGCCAGGAAATCTGACAACTTTATCAAACACGAATCTGGAAGATAACGCAGTTGACGGAGCGCTTCAAGGTCAGTCGGCCAACGATTTATGCCGCACTAAAGCGCGCTGGATTTCAGGAATTCTACATAACAAGACCAACCGGCGACTCAAAACACTTCAGTATGGTTCCAAACGCTTAGCCAAGATCGAACAAAGCGATATGGGCACATCAAAGCTGCTATAACAAATCCTACCCGGGTGAACTCATCCACTTAGATATCAAACGACTTCCTTTGCTGAAAAGGAAGTCTGCTAATAAACCTAGTGAGTACCTGTTTGTAACCATCGAGACTTCTCAAGGGAGCTGCATGCCGATATTTTTCCGCACAAAACCCAAAATAGCGCCGCCCGCTTTCTCACAGAAATTGTCTTTACCCAATGCCGCTATCGAATAGACTATGCCTATTTCGATAGCGGCAAGGAATTTGAATGAGCAGCTGATTATTCCTTCGTCAAAGCTTGCAAGCAATACAGTATCGGGCAGAAATTTACCCGCATCGATCATCCTCAGACCAACGGTGAATCCGAACTTGCTTTAAAGACGGTGGCGATCGATACCCTTTTCATTAACTTCTACAACACCGTGAAGTCGCATAAAGATTTGAATAATGCCACTCCCTCCCTTATGAAATACTCACCACTTATTTCAATCAACCTCTTTATAAACAACCCTAAGATTTCTCACACATAATAGAATAGCTATTTTTCTGCAGTTGAGCCCCCCCCCCTGAACAAGTCATAAATAGAAGGTTTCGAATTTATTGCTTACTAGTTTTGGGTAAATTTTGGATTGCGGAATCATCAGAAATCGTT
>JAMXAE010000069.1 GCA_024281695.1 Nitrosomonas sp.
TTGCGCGTCTCGCACTTGATCTTGGCGGCCAGCGCCATACCCAGCGCGGCCGAGATCGAGGTCGACGAATGACCGACGCCGAAGCTGTCGTATTGGCTCTCGCTGCGCTTCGGAAACCCGGAAATGCCGCCGTGCATGCGCAGTTTACTCATACCATTGCGCCTGCCTGTTAGAATTTTATGTGCATAGGTTTGATGCCCTACATCCCAAACCAATTGATCATGCGGTGTATTAAACACATAATGCAAAGCAATGGTCAATTCGACTGTGCCCAAATTGGAAGACAAATGTCCACCGGTTCTCGCTACCGATTCAATTAGGAAGCTACGTAATTCCTTGGCAAATTGCGGTAATTTTTTTTGATCCAGTTCACGTAACTGGGATGGCGAGTTAATGCTATCTAGCAGTGGATACATTCAGAACCTAAAAATAAAAATAATAGGAAATAATAAACTTAGAATTTACGTTTAATTATAAAATCGGTTACTTGACGCAACCTTAATGCAGCTTCATCAAAACAATCCAAAGCTTGGTAAGCATCATGCTGCAATTTCTCCGCTAATTCACGTGCTTGGCTAATACCTAGAATACTGACATAAGTAGGCTTATTGTTCTCAGCATCTTTACCCGCTGTTTTACCCAATGTCGCTGTTGTTGCTTCGGCGTCCAATAAATCATCCACTACCTGAAATGCCAGACCGATACATTTAGCAAAATGATCCAACTTACCCAACTGATGATTATCCAAGCAGCTACTGCATCGAGCCCCCAACATTACGGCAGCGCGAATCAACGCGCCGGTTTTATGGATATGCATAAACTCCAGTTCCGGCAAACTCAAAGTCTTGCCAACACTGTCCAGATCAAATGCCTGACCACCTGCCATGCCGCGTGAACCAGAGGCTAACGCCAATTGCGTTATCATTTCTAATTGTATTTCCGGTGCATCAGCCAGGCATTTCTCTGCCAATAACTCAAAAGCTAACGTCTGCAGGCTATCGCCCGCCAGCAATGCGGTAGCTTCATCAAATTCTACATGACAAGTCGGTTTACCGCGTCGCAAAATATCATCGTCCATACAAGGTAGATCATCATGCACCAATGAATAGGCATGAATCAACTCTACCGCAGCAGCAACAACCGTCACGCGTTCGACATCGGCAATAGCGAGTTCTCCGGCCGCAAAAGATAGCAGTGGACGTACCCGTTTACCCCCACCCAAAACAGAATAACGCATTGCTTTATGTAATCGCTCAGGCACGCAATCTATGGCAGGTAATCGAGATTCGAGAAATATTTCGATACGCGCTTGACAATGCCCCGTCCAGTTTTGAAAATCAACGATCATCAATATCCGATCTTGTAAAGTTTTTTAATATATCTGCTTCAAGTATTTGCACTTGTTGTTGCGCACCTTGCAGCTTATTCTGGCAATATTGCAATAACTCGGCTCCGCGCTCATACGCAACAAGAGAAGCTTCTAATGACATTTGTCCTGCTTCCATGGCAGTCACTATTTTCTCCAGCTCGGCTGAAGCCGCTTCAAAACTTTCTGGCCGAGGCAAAGCAGCGTTCTTAAGAGATTTAGTCATAAAAATAAAACTATGCTGGCAAAATTAATATAAATAATAAGTGTTTCTATCACAAAAACAGACAAAAATAACGCAATTAGCAGTGTTAGGTCAATTCAAATTTAGTAATGTTAGCTATTATCTCTTTTAAAACTCAATAATGCGTATCTGAAAAACTGCATGGATCACCAGCTAGATAGGATTGCCGGCACTTTTCAGCAAAACATACTAGTGCCCATTTCCCCATAAATAGACTCTCAGCCTCTACTATCTCAATTCACTGATCAAGCTAAAATGAAGTGAACTTTATGAATCAAAACCTGATCTGCATGAGTCACCTGATGAATATTCTAATTACTACATTCCCAATAAAATTGAGGATCTGTTCATTTATTCAGTAAATTAAATGATAAATAAATGCACAATGATTCATCAGACAAGATAAAACGACAATATTGATACATGAGTCTTACTATGGCAAGATACCGCGTATAGTGGCGACATAATTAAGAACCGGCTTTGTATTTCCTAACTTACCTAAATTGAGACAACTTTGAACGAAAACATTATCTCGAATGAAAATATTAACCAAATCGCTGGATATTTCGAAACCGTACCTTTATGGCCGTTTGTTTTGTTTGGACTGCTAGGATTAGTAGCCATATTTGTTGAAATTCTAAATCGTAAGCGCCGCGCCAATGCGATTGACAACTTCCGCTACACGATTGAAACAGAACTGGCAGATTTGTATCCCAGACATAAAGGCTGGCCCAAAAACATCAACACATACCTTTGTTCTCGCTTACCGGAGATGCAACATAATTTTGAAGTTTTACGTGTATTCATTCCTCAGGATCGTCTGCTCAGCTACAACACAGATTGGAATAACTTTCGTGATTTCTGCCATAACATCACCGATGAGCAATGCGTTGTCGCAAAGCAAGCTTCATCGTCCGACAGTACCACTGATACAGATTCAGCTATAGCCACGCATAAAGAACCAGATCCCAAGGAAACTTTTCATAAACTAATTTCCGATTTATTGAAGCACACTCACCTATAAGAGTTTCTTATTTTACAGATCCAAATGCAAATAAGTAATAATTGAAGATCAGTACCAGAGCCAATCTATTTTAATCGGAATTGAGTACTAATCAGATCAGCCACAATTTTCTATTGAGTAGGTCAACTACCTTCTATTCAATATCGCTATGATGCACTAAAAAATCTCATGCATTATTAATAAATTACATCATTAACTTGCTATGAACGAACAAGATAAATCAGTCGTTTCCAAAGCCGTAACGGTACGTCCGGTAATGTCTTATCGTGATATAGGAAAATTTATCGATGTCCCTTGGCACATCTACATTAATGATCCCATGTGGGTGCCTCCCTTACGTTTGGAACGGCGTTTCCATTTTTCGCGCCACAATCCTTTTTTTAAACATGGTGAATGGCAAGCCTGGGTTGCCTACAAAAATGATCAGCCCGTTGGACGGATTAGTGCACAAATTGACACTTTACACCAAAAGCGATACGGCACAGATAAAGGCCACTTTGGGCTATTCGAATGTATCGACGATGCAGAAGTATGTACCGCTCTGCTACTGCATGCTGAAGCATGGCTGGCTTCAAGGCAAATCCGTTATGTCAGTGGTCCATTTAGTCTTTCGATCAATCAAGAATGCGGTGTCCTGGTTGATGGATTTAATACGCCGCCAGTAGTCATGATGCCACATTCACCACGCTGGTATAATCGCTTACTCGAAGAACAAGGCTACCTCCCAGTTAAGGATTTACTGGCCTATTGGGTAAACGTCGATTTCACCCCACCCCCTATCATGCAGACCCTGATTAGCCGATTTTCTTCACAAATCACATTACGCACACTTCAGCGTAATCGATTCGATGACGAAATGGAAATTCTGCGTGATATTTTTAATGATGCCTGGTCTGATAACTGGGGATTTGTCCCGTTCACCAAGGAAGAATTTGCAGAACTCGGAAGCAGCCTGCGCCTATTGCTGCCTGATGACTACATTCAAATTGCCGAGGTCAACGGAAAACCTGCAGCATTTATGGTGGCATTACCCAATCTCAATGAAGTGCTAGTAGAATTAAACGGCAGCTTATTTCCTTTTGGGTGGCTCAAACTGATCAATAGAATTAGAAAACATGAAATACGAACAGGTCGCATACCACTGATGGGTGTGCGTAAACAATTTCACAATACCCCATTGGGCTTGGCACTGGCTTGTCTGGTCATTGACGCACCGCGGAAAGTTGGAATTGCTCGTGGCATACAAGAAGTTGAGATGTCATGGATACTCGAGGATAATACTTCCATGCGTGGAATTCTCGACAGTATCGGCAGTAAGCAATACAAACGTTATCGTATTTATGGAAAAACATTGTGAACGATGAATCCAACAAAGAACCCAAGCGATTCGTTGCATTGGTTTTAGCCGCTGACCGTACAACTAAAGACCCTATCACTCAGCATACTGGAGCTGCCTGCAAAGCCTTCGCGCCCGTAGGTGGAATTCCTATGGTCATTCGCGTTCTAGACACATTAGCCGCCTGCGATCTAATCGCAAAAATTATTCTTTGTGGCCCTCCTGAATCGCTGCTTTCACATTGCCCTGAATTACAGCAGCGCATTGCTTCAAAGCAAGTCACATGGCTACCCAATTTAGATTCTCCCAGTCGTAGTGCTGAAAGTGGCTTCAGTCATGTACCAAGCAATATGCCAGTATTATTAACCACTGCTGACCATGCTTTGTTAACTCCCACTCTAGTACAAAGTTTTTTATGCGAGTCTCTAGCGATTCCTTCTGATGCGAGTGTCGGTGTAGTTAAGCAGCAAGATATCGCCGCTGCTTTTCCTGGCTCCAAACGCACCGTCATACGATTACGTGATGGTAGTTTTTGCGGTTGCAACCTATTTACTTTTAATCCACATGGACGAGCGCTAGTGAGGTTTTGGCGACAAGCTGAGGATCTACGCAAACGCCCATGGCAATTGATTGCCCAAGTACTTGGCCCCAGAACTGTACTGTCTTATTTGTTTGGTTTCCTAACACTGCAGCAAGCCTTAGATGCCGTATCAAAAAAATCAGGAGTCAAAATACGAACTATCATGCTAGATAACCCACGAGCCGGCGTAGATGTTGATAGGATCGAAGATTTAGTGCTGGCTGAATCCATATTGAATCAGAAGCCACACTCTTTTTATAGTGACAACCAATCTGTTTAGCATTTCTTCCCTTCTCTTCTCAGTAAGCTCTGCCATAACAAAAGCCTAAAGCTGATTAAGCAGATTTATGAAATTAATTGAACGCTATATAGCACGAGAAATATTTCTACCTTTTACGGTAGTTATTCTTATTCTGGTGGGCTTATTTGCCAGTTTCAGTAGCGCTCGGCTTTTAGCAGGAGCCGTCACTGAAACATTAGGAATCGCCGCCCTACTCAAACTCGTGCTTCTGAAAACCTTAATCGCACTGGAAGTACTCATTCCCATCGCACTCTATATTTCAGTCATTATCGGTCTTGGCAGACTCAGTAAAGACCAGGAACTGAATGTAATGCGTACCTTCGGTGTAAGCGGCACACGTATTGTTCTCACAGTTCTGACAGTAGCAATGCCTGTTGGTATCGTCAGTGGCATGCTCTCATCTTATGTCCGCCCCTGGGCTTATGCGGAAAGTTATATTCTGGACGCGCAATCAGAAGCCGAGCTTAATACCAATCGATTTCAAGCCGGGCGTTTTTATGGCAGTGAGCGCACGGGTAGGATCGTTTATGTGCGCAACAAAAATGATATCGACAAACAGATGGAAACGATTTTCCACTATATTAAGAAGCCCAATAGCAGTGAGATCGTCATTGCCAAGCAAGCCCGGCAGATTCAACCGACAACATCGGAGCAAAGGCCTCACATCCAGTTATCTGATGGTTTCATTTATCGACTAACCCATACAGCAACCATTGATGATGTCATTCAATTCGAGAACATGACTTATTTTATTGATAGTGACTATGCTCTTAACTACCGGCGTAAAGCAGCCGCAACGAGAACGCTATGGGAATCTAATCAACCACGCGATATTGCAGAACTGCAATGGCGGATCTCCCGTCCACTGTCTACCATCCTGATGGCATTAATTGCAGTAACATTTATTCGCACCAGGCCGCGCCAAGATAAGACAGACCGAACTTATCTCGTCGCAGCTCTCATTTTCACTGTTTATTATAACCTGAGCGGACTGGCAAAAACCTGGGTCGAGCAAGGCGTTGTTGACAGTTTGCCGGGTATCTGGTGGTTAGATTCATTCATGCTGGTAGTTCTTGGTATGTATGCGATGTTATTAAGACGAAAACCATTCTTACACTGACCATGATCATTTATCGCTATGTTGCGCATCAAGTATTAATCGGCTTCATTATTTCTACTGCGGTATTATTACCCTTATTCAGTTTCTTTGACTTATTGGATCAATTGGATGACGTGGGTAGAGGCACTTATCACGTTACCGATGCATTTCTATATACCGCGATGCTACTACCACGCAGGCTTATTCAAATCGCACCTTTTATCGCTTTATTGGGTACCGTGGTTGCACTTGGAAAATTAGCCGTCAATTCAGAACTGATTGCATTACGGGTCGCTGGAGCGTCACCCTTTCGAATTAGTCTTGCACCTTTAAGCATCGGTATTTTATTGCTACTGAGTGTTGCCATTTTAGAGCAATTTGTAGCACCCCAATTACAGCATAAAGCCATTACTTACCGAGCCATCGCCCTGGAGCAAAGTGCTGAACTCGGTAAAAATCTTGGAATCTGGACTCGCAATGAACAAAATATTCTGCGTATTGGCCACATGCTCAACGCTCAGAGAGCAGCAGATATTGAAATTTTGCACCTGGATAAAGAAGGTTTCCTGCATACACATACTCAAGCGCAGTATGCGAATATTATTAATGACGATATCTGGAAGCTAAGCAATGTCATCGTGAGAACATTTACCGATGATCAAATTTCAGCAATCCACATGAGTTCGTTAAATTGGTCATCTTTTCTTAATCCGGAAGATATTTTAACCCTCACAAAACCGCCTGAAAGCCTGTCACCATTGGAGCTGTTGCGGCACGTTGAATTTCTCCGCAGCACCGGCCAAGATGCAGATTCCTATGCACTAGCGCTATGGCGCAAAGTCGGCAGTGCATTAATGACGATTGCCATGCTGCTGTTATCCATCCCATTTGTCTTTGGATCGATACGCACTGGTTTGAGCAATAAGCTGGTACTCGCAGCGCTAATTGGACTTGCTGTTTACTTGCTGGATCAAATTATCGCCAATGCCGGTTTGATTTTGCGCTTAAACCCTGCATTCATCGCACTTGCTCCGGGTTTAGTCATGATCCTTCTAGCTAATTTATGGTTGCGCAGAACTTTTTAGCGACAATTTGTTATTGTACAACTACAATCGCGTTGTCGTATGTAACCCATTACACATCATTCTTGTGAATGAATAGCCAATTCGGACAAAACCAAAATCTACTACACATGTCGACTTCAACATATATTTATATTTTTGGTGAAAGTGAAATAAAAATTTGGGGATTAAGCGGTCGCGAGCGTTTGCAGCTCATGTTAAAAGCAACCGAGCATATCTCTCTCATCGATGATGTAGAAACAATTCCTGCAAGCGCACCTGTATTGTTCTTGAACGCTAACTTTCTATTTGATGCACGAGTACTTACAGCATTGATCGGCACAGACAAAAAAATCGCTTTATACAGCGATGAGAACTGCCCTGCTGCCATATGTACTGATGGTAATCAGGCATCGCAATTACTCAGGAATCTTAACAATAATAAAAGTCAGAACTACAAATTTGTGCTGTTGACTATTCCTCGTATGGGTCTGCAAGACCTAAAAATAGACTTTCAGCAGAACTTAAAAAAGAAAGATCCGCCTTACATTTTACCGATTAGCGAAGCAAATCGTCCTATACTGGAAAAAGAGCTTTTTTCTGGATCGTACAAAGGTGTGACTGATCTAGTGACCAAATGGCTTTGGCCGCTTCCGGCATTCTGGTGCACACATTATTGTGTGCGCCATGACTGGCAACCGAACCACGTTACTTATCTCAGTATTATTTTTGCAACGTTAGCAGGAATCACATTCTGGCTCGGATTCTTCGGCATTGGACTGTTAATGGGCTGGTTTATGACCTTTCTCGACACTGTCGATGGCAAGTTGGCACGCGTAACTGTGACTTCTAGTCGCTTAGGCGATGTATTAGATCACGGTCTGGACATTATTCATCCCCCGCTATGGTATTTGGCTTGGGGAGCCGGTTTAGCGACCACCCTGACGCCGATTACTGGTTTAGAAATATTCATGTGGCTGATGTTCATTGGTTATATAGGTGGACGCTTGTGCGAAGGCGCGTTCCAGCTTTGGCTAGCCCCCTTTGACATGTTCATCTGGCGTAAATGGGATTCTTTTAACCGACTCATCACTGCTCGACGCAATCCCAACCTCATCTTACTAACTTATGGATGGTTAACCGATCAACCTGATGTTGGGCTGTTATTGGTTGTCGCCTGGCATTTAGTCTCAACAGGCATCCTCACATGGCGATTGATAACGGGGTGGAAAACCAAGCAAAAAGAAGGATCACTGAAATCCTGGTTACAAGATATCGATCCAGCACATGATCGAGAGATATGGGCGGTCAAAATATTTACCCGTGCACCCATTAATCTCAGAAAATCACATCCTACATCGTCTAACTGAACGGCTTATAAAGTCCAATGACATTACAAACACGGATTGATCGTCTAAAAACCGGATCAGTCAAAGTTGGATGCCTGCTCAACCCAATGGGAGGTCAAACACGAAAAAGCTTGTCGGCTATCCAGCAGGCATTGAATGAAATACCCGGCATAATAGTTTTTGAAGCGGCGGATGCGATGACTTTTAAAACGGCCATTGACCAGTTGATCCGGGCAGACATCGATTTACTGCTGATCGTTGCTGGCGACGGCACGACGCATGCGATATTGAGTCAGCTATTTGCCACCTTAGCACTCAGTAAATGGCCGATTCTAATGGTCATACCGGGTGGTACCACGAACATGACCTCTCTGGATATCGGCATTCACGACAAGCCCGAGCAAGCCCTGCACCGCTTACGGGATTATCTGTTAACCCCCTCAGCACCCAAACTTGCGCAACGCCCGGCGCTATGTATCGAGCAAGCTGGAATCGATCCAATTTACGGTATGTTTTTTGCCGTGGGATTGGTGGCGCGTGGCGTGAAATTCTCGCGCAGTCCCGTCAAGCAACTGGGAATCACCGGTGGAATTTTTACCTTTCTGATTATGCTAAGATCCCTCATCGGCATGATAATCGATATGATCCTTAATCGCCACCAAAGTGAGTGGGCGCCGGTCAAGATGACGTTAATCGAAGACAATGGACGCGTTCATCAAGGCACTTATCTGTTTGCCCTGGTCAGTGCATTGGATTGCCTGCTATTAAACATGCGCCCTTACTGGGGACGGGAACCCGCACCCCTGCATGTCACTTTGGTCAATCAACAACATAAACGCCTATGGCGCTCGTTATGGCCATTACTCTCTGGCGGCGGCCATGTGCTCAAAGAAAAAGATGGTTACAATAGCCACAATACTTATTCTCTGGTTATACACATGGAGGATGAGTATATTGTTGATGGCGAATTGTATCGATCCACCAGCGCTCATGAACCACTGCGAATTACCGCAACGAATCCCATAACATTTTTAGTATTGGAGGACCCTGCTATTACCATGACCACCCCCATCACCGCCCCCGCCGCACAACTGCCCGTTAGATTAATTAACGAAGTTACCTGGGAAAGCAACAAAGCAGTATCGCCCGATCTCGTCCCTGTAGTAGATACACTCATTATGCGCTTCGGCGAATCGCTGGATGCCGTTATTTTATATGGCTCCTGTCTACACTCTGCTTGCAGCCTGGACGAAGGCATCGTCGATCTGTATGTTATCGTAAATAGCTACTACAAGGCTTATCCGCAGCGTTATTTAGCCAATCTAAATGCCTGGCTGGCGCCCAATGTTTTTTATCTGGAAATACCGCATCAAGGAAGAACGTTGCGCGCTAAATACGCCGTCATTTCTACCAATGATTTCGAGCGTGGCGCGCAATTTTGGTTTCATCCATATATCTGGGCACGCTTTGCGCAGCCATCGCGACTGCTTTATTGCCGTGACGATTCCGTGCGGGAGCATATTTATACGGCATTAGCGCACTCAGTCGTGACCTTTTTAAAATCGGGCGTACCTACACTCGAAGCGAACATACTCGACGTCGAAGAAATTTGGACCCGCTGTTTGATGCTCACCTACGCAGCCGAATTACGCGCCGAGCGAGAAACGCGCGCCCGTCACTTAGCGCAAGCCAATCTGGGTGCATTAATTCGCCTAACAGAAGTAGCCGCCCCCATGCTCACAAGTATTTTGGAAAAACAAGAAAATGGGAAATATCGCTGCCTGACTACCCCAGAGATGCAACAGCAAGCGCTCTGGCGCTGGCGTTTACGCCGTTGGCAAGGAAAAATTCTATCGATCCTGCGCTTATCCAAAGCCACACTGACTTTTAGCAACAGCGTCGAATACGCAGCATGGAAAATTGAACGGCACACGGGTGTGCGTGTGGAAATCACCCCCCTGCTTCGTCGCCATCCCATCCTGTGGGGCTTAAGAGTAGCTTGGCAGTTATTACAACGGGGTGTGGTGCGCTAAATCCAAATCGAGATCAAGCTATCAAACATCAATAACTTGCTGCCATCATATAATAAAATGAATAATCAGATTTTTTAATGGAGACAAACATGAGCTATTTATATCGTTTACTCTTTCTTGCAATATTTGTGCTACTAACCGCTTGCTCCACCATGTATCTTGAAGGCCTGGAAAAAGTTGGCATTCCCAAACGGGACGTGATGGTATATCGGGTCGAGAAAGCCCGCGATACACAAGAAGAAACCAAGGAACAATTCAAATCCGCCCTGGAACAGTTTACTTCTGCCACCAATTTTAGCGGGGGCGATCTGGAAGCCACCTATAAACGGCTCAATGATGCCTACGAAGGCAGCGTCAATAAAGCTGATGAAGTTAAAACTCGGATTGCTGACATTGAAAATGTCTCTGAAGCCTTATTTACCGAATGGAAACTGGAAATCACACAATATAGCAGCGCTGCATTGAAACAAAACAGTCAGAAAAAGCTCGATACCACGCAAGCACACTACCGCCAATTGATCGCTTCCATGAAACAGGCCGAAGCCAAAATTGAACCTATCCTCACCGTGTTCCACGATCAAGTCATGTTCCTCAAGCACAATCTCAATGCTCGTGCCATTGCTTCACTCAAAGGCGAATTGGGTACTATCAAATCGGATGTATCGGTTCTGATTGCTTCGATGGAGAAATCAATCAATGAGGCAAATGCCTTTATTAGTACGATGGAGCAAAAATGATTGATGGATATCAAAGTTACAATCTGTAAACGTGAGTAAAATTATATAGATCTATCAAAAGCCAGCAATGCAGATTTTTGCAAACTGTTCCATTGATACATGAATCAGTCTTCTTCAGGCTGTATTGCTATAATAACCATCAAATTAATCAATCCGCAGTATTACGGATATCCACTTTTAAAGGGAAATTGTTATGAAAATACACGTTACTTCAATATTATTTTATAGTGCTGTCGCTTTTATCACGTTAAGTTCCTGTGTTGTCTTAGCCGAAACAGGGAATGCCGTTCACTACAGTGATAAGTTTCAAGGCAAAAAAACAGCGAATGGTGAAGTTTTTGATCAAAATGAATTAACCGCCGCACACAAAAAGTTTCCTTATGGATCAAAAGTTAAGGTTACTAATTTAGCCAATAACCAAAGCGTAATCGTCAAAATTAATGATCGGATGGCTCGTCGTAATAAGAATGTCATCGATGTTACCAAAAGCGCCGCTAAGGAACTGGGCTTTCTTAAAAAAGGACGCACACGAGTGAGTCTTGAACAAATAAGATAATTCTTCTCGAAGTTATAATATTCAATCACGGGCGATAGATACCATTCTTCCATTGAATCAACAGACAATCTCTTTGCATTGATGCGAGCTTCAATCAGCACGTCATTAAACAAAACGCATTGACAGATCTATCGCCTGAATATTTTTAGTCAGACCACCCACAGAAATCCGATCGACACCTGTTTCAGCCACCTGACGTACAGTCTGTAAACTGACATTGCCTGATGCTTCCAATATTACCTGCTCACCGGTTTGCTGTCGAAGTAGCACAACCGCATCCGATAATTGATCCAAAGTAAAATTATCCAGCAATATCATCCTGGCTCCAGCTATCAATGCTTCCTGTAATTCTTGTAGAGATTCCACTTCAATCTGAATAAAAACATTTGGTGGCGCAATTTCTTGTGCTTTGGTTAAAGCGGATTTTATTCCACCAGCCGCTATAATATGATTCTCTTTGATTAGAATACCATCATACAAACCCAGTCGGTGATTAACCCCTCCGCCACATGTCACCGCATATTTTTGCGCCATGCGTAATCCGGGCAATGTCTTGCGAGTATCCACGATAACGGCTCTTGTACCGACAATAGCATCGACATACCGCTTGGTTTGTGTGGCTACGGCAGATAATAATTGCAGAAAATTCAGCGCGGAACGCTCAGCGGTTAATAGTGCACGTGCGTTGCCTTTAATTTCGCAGAGCTTTTGGCCTGTCTGGATGAAATCACCATCTTTGGCAAACCAGTCCATCGTTATGTCTGGCGCTAAGGTTAGAAAACAAGCTTCAAACCACTGCAAGCCGCACAGCACTGCATCTTCCCGACAGATCACAGAAGCGCTCAACGTCTTGTCACTCGGAATCAGCGATACCGTCAGGTCGCCTGCACCGATATCTTCTGCCAGCGCCTGCAGTACATTTCGGTAAATTTCATCGTGTAAATCTTTCAATTCTTTTTACCTTAATCTCAATAATGAACAGAAGTATATTACACACAATGAGTTTGACAGAATCTTCATATGATCCCAGTATCCTTCGGAATATTCATTTACGCCCACTGAGCGGATAGTATATGCTGCCCATTCCGATTATGGAGGTTGTATGTCCGGTGCGATCAATCTAATTATCTATAGTCTCGCCACAATGCTAGGTGTTGTCATTGTCGGCATAATTGTATTCTGGTTTATTCAGGATGTAACTCAGAAGAAACATTCGGTTCTGCGCAACTATCCAGTCATTGGGCGGCTACGTTATATTTTCGAGCGTCAGGGAAAATACTTCCGGCAGTATTTCTTTGCCAATGACCGCGATGAAATGCCATTCAATCGTGCCACACGGGGCTGGATCTACAAAAATGCCAAGAATAAAGGCAGCCTGGTCGGTTTTGGTTCCACCAATGATCTACGCCAACCCGGCTCGATTATTTTCGTCAATGCTGCTTTCCCAATCCAGGAGGAAGATCAACTGCCAACACCATCGTTGCACATCGGTCAAGGCTACTGCGAACATCCGTTTGAAGCCAAGTCCATCATTAATATCAGTGGTATGAGTTATGGTGCTATTTCCCAACCGGCCGTGCGTGCACTATCACTCGGCGCGGCACGAGCAAGCTGTTGGTTGAATACCGGCGAAGGCGGATTAGCTCCTTATCACCTAGAAGGCAGTTGTGATTTGATCATGCAAATCGGCACTGCCAAATATGGCATTCGCGATGAACTTGGTAATTTCTCACCGCAACGTGCCAAAGAACTGAGTAAGATGGTAAAAGCATTTGAGATCAAGTTGTCGCAAGGCGCCAAGCCCGGCAAAGGAGGATTGTTGCCGGGCAACAAAGTAGGAAGTGAAATTGCTACCATCCGTGGTATCCCTGAAGGTCAGGACTCGATCAGTCCGAATCGGCACAAGGACATTAATAATATCGATGAACTGCTCGACAAGATTCACTATATCCGAGAGCTCACTGGAAGGCCAGTTGGCATCAAAACTGCCATTGGCGGATGGAATTTCATCAATGAGCTATGTGACAGCATCAATTGCCGTGGATTGGAATATGCTCCCGATTTTATAACCATTGATGGCGGTGAAGGTGGCAGTGGTGCCGCACCGCAAACTTTGATTGATCATGTAAGCTTACCTATTGCAGAAGCCCTTCCGCGCGTTGTAGATGCATTATTTCAATCTGGACTG
>JAMXAE010000070.1 GCA_024281695.1 Nitrosomonas sp.
GTGAATAACTGATTTGGTTCTTCATCTCTTCCTCCTCTCAAATCATTTTATCTCCGAAAATACCGGGGCGATTCATTCATCTTCTTGTTTCTTCTTAAGTGCCCGAATCTGGGTCTCGATCGTTACAGCGCCGGTTCCAGCAATGTGGCGTACAAATACTAACAGGCGCTGAACGATCCCAATTAGGGTCTTAATCCAGAAACTGCCGATACGTAATTGATGGGACTATGGTCAGCCAATTCACGAACCCAGACAGTGCCAAGAAGAAAGGAGTACTTCACCAGATAACTTGCGGCGGCAGCGATGCGATCATTCGAGATCTCATCCTCACTAATTGTTCTATGGACATGGCCTTCCCGGTCGATATAGCGCAAAGAACCTACGTGTACGAAGCCGAATTCCTCCGGAGGAATTCGGGTAACCAAGTCGCAACAATCGACATAGCGGGCATGGTCGACGGATATCATCGATTTAGCGAATACATTGTCTCCGATCCGAGGAGAACCAAAAGTATATAAATGGAGATCGGATATCAAAGGATTAGTAGGAGCTAAGTAACTTGCAGTCAATGTGGCAAGCGCGGCGCCTAAACTATGGCCGGTTAATAAAATTCGAACTGGAGAGGTATAGTTCTGTAAATGGTTGACTAGATCTTGAAGAAGATGCCCATTCAGTAAGGCTTCTGCAAATCCGCTATGTATCCTTCCAGCTGTCTGTCCCGACTCATTCAGCCAAGGTTGATGAATAAAATTCGCGTCGGTAACCAAATCTGACGGATCTTCCGTTTCAGTCCCACGAAATGAAACAACCACTACATTACGTCCTCCAGTTTGAAATCGTGATTGACAGACAAATAGCTGTGTTCCGTTAGTGCCGTACCCAGCAAAATAACGTAAATCGAAATCTGCACGTTGCAGATAACTTTGCAGTCGTGAATCATTATTAACGTAAGCGAGCCTCGCCATTTCTGCGCACAAAGCTGCTTCGGTTTGGGTTTGCGCAGGCCCGAATTGAAAAAAATCATCGGCATCACCGGGTTTGTAGAGTGAGCTTCTTTTGGCATCATAAGGAATTATGTACATTTCAGCCTCCAATATTCATAGGTTTGACGATATGTTTTCTTTGCTCGATTCTAATCAAAAATTGGTCGTAGAAGGTCGATGTAAGCCGGATGAAGGTAAGCCAACTTATCTATTCTTACACAAGGAATAATAAAATAAAATCCCCTCTGCTTGAGGAGTCGGCAAGTTTTGGAGCACCAATATTTTAGTTTTCATCCTATCCCGGTTGTTGTTCTATATAGGGATATTAAATAGTCTTAGTAAAGGACCACGTTTCTCAAACAGCGATACCCTCCATTATCACATTAGCGGTCAGTTAAAATACATAAAAAATACCTATCAGTGAAACGCCCCCAACTGCATATATGAACGGACTGTCCCAGGTATGTGGAGAAAAAGCTTCGGCTAGAGCGATCAGAATGGGTATTATAAGTAGAGCAGCAATGAGTTGAATTGAAGTGAAATATTGTTGAAACATTAATATTGCGATAAAAGTTGTCACTAATACACAAGTACTGCCGACATAACTACGAACATATCTCTCTTTAGTAAAAAGTGCATAGGTTGTATATTTTCGTTTCCCAAATCGTATACCGATCGGTTCAGCGAGACCGTCACCCACACCATTGGCTATGATAATAATCATCAGTAGCGGTAGCATATCGTGACCTTCGAAGTAGATCAGTAATGGAATGAGCACTAAATAACTGGCGATAAACTGTGTATAAAGCCAGGTCAGTGTAAATGGCCTATCTTCGGGTCTATCGAACGAATGAAACATTATCAGAAGTAGCTTAAACCTATTGCGCAAAGGCGCGATGAAGAAAGTAAGAAATATAAAGGCACACACCATATCCATGAAAAACGTTGCGGCGCTATATTGATATTCAATGACCGATGACAGCGCAGTCGGGAGAAAGAAAAATGCGAAGTGATTGATCTTCCGTGAGTAGTTAACTTTGAAATTTCGATCAATTACTAATAATCCGTTGATATAGTGGATTAGAAATAGTATTGCGTAGAAAACCGCGTGATGTAGCCAATATTCTAAGGGAATGTTCATTTTTCAAAGGCGTTGACAATACTGCGAAGAAACGGAATCAGCAGGCAATCTTCAGAATGGATAGGCATTAATTTGCATCAACGGACACGCAGGTATCTACTTATCAAGAAGGTGTGCGAGTTCTGGAAAACTCTCTAGTGCTCGCTTCCGGTCATACATCAAGAGGCTCTTCGCCGCTGCGGCAAAGGCCTGCTGACTATCGGTTTGTGGAGTAGTTGTTGTCGTGAATTCCACCGAACTGGAAATAATATCCGGTGGTGGCGGGGCATCGGTTCTCGGCTGAGCAAGGGATTGAATCAACGCATCGGATACACTTTGTATTCCCAATTTTCTGCGGCGCTTGACTTCATCATTATAGTCGGGTGTGCCAGCGAACTTTTCGGATAGCAGTTGCAAGATCGATGTATGATCCATCGCATCTTTAAACACAGTGCCGGGAGAAATCCACGGCGATGCAATCAGCGTAGGAACCCGCGGACCGGTATTGTTAAATCCCTCAGAAAATAGTGCGCCGGGTGGAACAGAAGTAGGAATTGCTAGCGGCGGAACATGATCAAAAAATCCACCGTGCTCATCATGCGTGGTAATTAAAAGTGTCCGACTCCATTTGACAGGATCTTTGGTCAATAGGCTATAGATGTCGCGTAGAAAATGTTCTCCAGGGCCGATGGGCGTGGGGGGATGGTTGTCATTAGGCGTCCAGCCAAAATGTACAGGTGAATCGCTGTACTCGGGTTCAATGAATATCACATTTGGCATCTCCGACAGTGATTCGGATGCGAAATCGCCTGGTAGTCGTCTAAAACTACGAAAGTTCGGTCCTAGTACTTCGTGAAATTTATCAAACAGTGTAAAAAAGGATATTCCGCAGTGATAAACACGCCAGCTAACGTGATGAGCATTCAGCCACTCGAAAATAAAGCTTCCCATCATAGTAGGAATAGGACGAGCTTTGGTGTCATCGATCAAGGAATAACCGCTATAAGCTACTGACCGATTCGGTTGAGTATCCGTAGGCAGCGGAGCAAACCAGTTATCGCAGACAGCGTATTGCGTTGCTAGGAAGTTTGACATGATGGTATCGCTTGGCGCGAGAAAACCCAATGACGGTGGATTGTTTACTTTGCTTCCTGTTGCCTGATAATATGCATCGACGAATCCGCTCATGGTGAATCGATCACCGACTTTTGCCAATTGTGTTGCCACAAAGGATCTACCGTGAGGCAAATCATGTAGCAGGCGTTCATCATTTAATTGAAAAGGCTGATAGCCAATCCCACCAAGAAAATTCGTATAGTTAGGATTATTCTCGGGATCGATTAGTCCCTCCACATTCTGTCGATCGCCGAATCGAGTCATGCTGAGATGCCCAAGCACATTATCGAAAGAACGATTTTCCATCATTATAATTACGACGGTTTGGATCTGGTCAAGTATCGACATGACATTACTCCTCGCAACTCATCTGGGTCTTAATGGTTAGCCGGCCAGCAACTGCTTCAAGTACGTTTTCACAAGCTTCATCCACGGTGACCGGCATCCGGATGGCCCAAGTTCCGATAGCGGGTATATTTTTGAAACCATCGGTCGCGCCACCTGGCGGAATTTCTACTTCTACGCCGCCTTTACTGACTGACAGCGGTCGATGATAATTATTTTCGATAGAAACAGCGCGAATACGTGCAGAAGTATCTTTTTGCTGAATTGTGAATGAAGTTAGTACAGACTGGGGGTTTCCGTCGCATTGGGCGACTCCTCCCAATAACCTGGAACTTTGGCTTGGTATAACCAGTACATCCCATTCGCGCTGATCGCTTTTGAGTAGACCAGGAGCTTTAAGTACAAAGCGGGTACTGTGCATAGGAATGAGAAATTGTGAACCTTCCGTCGCCACTTCTTCTGTGCCTTTTAATGGAGGCGTTGCCTTCAGTGTAACGACGTCGCTATTGCCGGATACTTGCCAGTCAATCTTGATGGTCTCGCCCGGACATACGGTACTTGGCGCTACAGAGAAGGATCTGATTTGAGCACAACCCACGATCAACGGCATTATCAGTAAAGCAACCAATATCACAATTCGATCATGCATATGCGATGCCTCCAGCTCAACCGTTAATATAACTTTGTCTTCATTTCTTTCTCGAAGATCTTATCACCATTCCGCAGTTTTCTAAATTGTTTACACTATCCACGTCTATGGTAAAAGTTGGCGCGGTGGTGATGCCGGTCAGTTTGATGTATTGGCAATGGCCATTGTATCTGCAATTTACGTAGGTATTGTACTTGATATTCGCTGTCAGACAGGGGATCTATCGATTTAAGTAACTGGTAGATTGGTATCGTATTGCTGCGTAAATTGTGTTGGTGACAAATAGCAGCCCAGTCTTTTCTGTTTTCTCTGTCGAAATAGTAGGCCTTCTGAGCAAATTAAATGGATGCAGCGATCAATTTCCCCTCAGTTTGGAAAGAATAGCTGAGAAATCCACTGATTGAGGATATAAGAATGGAATTTACAGTGTCTTTCCGAAACTTGGAATCTTTTGCAAAGGTCTCCATTCGTTTATTTGAAAGAGAACCTCATTTTATTACGTGATCGTCTATTCAGGTAAATGCACATTAGCTGGTGACGGAATAAATGGTAAATCATATTCTCTAGTATGAATGATCCAAACGCTGCTTATGACTGATCAAGCGAATGAGATATGACAGTTGGAAGGTGAATTTGATCTGTTTAGCTTTAATTTTTCGCACAACTTATTCAGAAGTTCAGGTGTTTTTAGATATTTTCTGTAAGTTGTGTGCTTGCTTTGCGCGTATTCTTCTGGCATTTTTCGGATCAATGGCAAGAGCTCGATAGATTTCTATTCTGTCATAGGGTTGTAAAAGTGTATCTGGTTGTGTGAATCGACTAAAAATGCCTAATTTATTTTTTGTTAGATCAATTTCCGGGAACTGATCGATAACCCCTGAAAGTATAATAGCCTGTTTGGCTGTACAGCCTTTGGGTACATCCAGTTTCTTTAAGATTTGAATATGTGGTAGTGCATATGCAATTTCAATTTGAAAAATGCAATCATGATTTGCCATAAATTACTTCTGCTCGCTCAATAAAGGATTCTACAAAGCTGTTCGCAATCATGTGAAACACTGGCCCAACTAGCTTCTCGAGGATTTTATGTGAGAAAGTGTAGTGGAGTCTAAATTTTATCTTGCAAGCCTTGTCTGATAATGGAGTAAATTGCCAGTAGCCATCCAAGTGTTCAAATGGACCATCCAACAAGCTCATTTCTATCAATTCGGGAGGGAAACGTTTATTTTTGGTTGTGAAACTGTGTTTAATATGGTGATAATCAATTCTAACGGTTGCATGTGTTGTGATTTCATCTTGAGGATCCACAGAAGTACCACCGCACCATGGAAGAAATTTTGGATATTCTTCAACGTTATCAACCAACGCAAACATTTGGCTTGCCGAATATTCAACTAATACTGATTTTTCTATTTCTGCCATAAAAGTAAAACACCCCGCATCAATGAGGTAATACTAAAAAAACTGATAAAATACACGAAATTTTAGCGATCTCCATCCATTCCATTCCATTATGAGTATAGTACAAAATAAAAAAGCCTTTCACGATTATTTTATCGAGGAAAAATATGAGACAGGCATGGTGCTTGAGGGGTGGGAAGTCAAAGCCATTCGTGATGGGCGGGTTCAATTAAAAGAAGCCTATGTTATTATCCGGAACGGAGAATTATACCTTATTGGTTCGCATATTAGTCCTCTTAAGACAGCTTCAACACATATTACCCCAGATTCAATCAGGACACGCAAACTGTTGTTGCATGCTGAGCAGATTAGACGACTCATCGGTAAAGTTGAACGTGCCGGATATACCTTGGTTCCACTGGACATGCATTATAAAGCAGGCAGAATTAAACTGGAGATTGGTCTGGCTAAAGGTAAGAAAGAGTACGATAAACGGGAATCCGAGAAGCAAAAAGAATGGGAGCGTGATAAACAACGCTTGATGCGAACTAAGTGAGATCATCCAGAATGACTCATCGAATTAATCTTCATTAATAATTTTTATTTTTTATATCTATGCAAAAAGCTATTGCTATCTGGTTGTTAATTTGTTGTGCCATGGTATTTGCCATGGTGGTTGTCGGTGGTGTGACGCGACTGACTGATTCAGGGCTGTCGATTGTTGAATGGCAGCCAATTATGGGTACATTGCCCCCAGTTACCCAAGGGGACTGGGATGAATTACTCGAAAAATACCGAGCAACGCCACAGTATCAGAAAGTGAATAAAGGCATGAGCGTGGATGAATTCAAAAGTATTTTTTGGTGGGAATATTTTCATCGTCTATTAGGTCGACTTATTGGCTTGGTGTTTTTTATTCCTTTTGTTTATTTCCTAGTAAAGAAGAAAATCGATCGGTCATTAGGATTCAAGTTAGCAGGAATTTTTGTATTAGGTGGATTACAAGGATTGATGGGTTGGTATATGGTAATGAGTGGGTTAGTGAATGATCCCCATGTAAGTCAGTACCGGCTTACAGCACATTTAGGATTGGCGTTTGTTATCTTTGCTACCCTGTTCTGGGTTGCATTGGGATTGCTGTCGCCGAAAAGTGAGCATCCCGAATCTGGTGAAATGATGCAAAGTCTGCGTCGATTTTCTATCGGTCTGACTTCCTTAATTTTTATAATGATTTTATCCGGTGGTTTTGTTGCCGGTATTAGGGCGGGTTTGGCCTATAATACTTTTCCACTCATGGATGGGCATTTTATTCCACCTGAAATTTTTATGCTGGACCCATGGTACCGGAATTTTTTTGATAACATGGCAACAGTGCAATTTGATCATCGGTTGATTGCCTGGATATTGGCTTTTTTAGTACCACTTTTCTGGTTTAAGTCACGCAGCGTTGCGTTATCCGGTACTACGCGCCTGGCCTGTAATCTCTTCCTACTGATGTTGGTAATTCAGATTAGCTTGGGGATTGCGACTTTATTGCATGTAGTGCCGATCCCTCTAGCAGCTTCACATCAAGGGGGGGCTATGTTGCTTTTTGCAGCTGCTTTATGGGTAACCCATCGATTACGTTAACAGAGGATGCAGACATATTGGGAAGCTAGCCGCGTTGCTAAGGTGTTAAAACAGACCAAAATACTCATTTATTTTGCATAAACTGCGTTTTTTCATTTGTTCTCGCCTTGCATTGGCTACTGCGAATGTGTTTTTAATGGTCTGTTACAGCTTCTAAAGCTGGATAGTTTACTTGAAATTATATAAAGAGTGATTATTAGGATCATTGGATTAATCTGGGATTATTCATTCAATCCTAATCTTTCCATCCGGTAACGTAGCGATCTGACAGTGATACCCAATATTTTGGCTGCCTTGGTGCGATTATACCGAGTTTGATCCAATGCTTTTACAATAGAATCTTTTTCAAGTTTATCAAGAAAATCTTGCAGAGGTAGCCCTTGGTCGGAATCGGTAGATGAAGAGTGATCAACATCTTTGAGGAATTTATGATGAGGTAATTGCAGCTCCTCTTTATCAATTTGTACATCTGAAGAAAGTGCTATGGTGCGTTCGAGTATATTTTCCAGTTCACGCACATTGCCGGGGTAATCGTAGTCTGTCAATATTGCTAACGCATCTTTCTTAAGACTACAATTCGAGCGCCTGTTTTCTCGACATAGTTTTGCTAGAATCGTTTCTGCTATAAGAGGAATATCTTCCCGCATCTCGCGCAATGACGGCATATTCAATTCGATGACATTAAGGCGATAATACAGATCCTGTCTAAATTGCCCAGTTTCAACACAGTGACTGAGTTTTTTGTGAGTAGCGCTAATGATGCGTACATCAACATTTCTTTCTTGTGCATCACCAATTCTTCTTACTTGTTTTTCTTGGATGACTCTGAGTAATTTAACTTGCATGGATAATGGTAGATCAGCTACTTCATCAAGAAATAAAGTACCGCAATGAGCCGTCAGGAAAAATCCGTCATGATCTTTGTCTGCACCCGTGAAAGCACCTTTTTTATAGCCAAAAAATTCACTTTCCATCAAGTTTTCAGGGATTGCGCCACAGTTGACGGCGATAAATGCTTGTTTGTGACGAGCACTTCTTTCATGAATCATTCTTGCTGCTAATTCTTTGCCACTGCCTGATTCACCATTGATATATACGGAAGCTTGACTACGGGAGAGTTTATCAATAGTTGCACGGAGTTGGCGCATGGGTTGAGAATTGCCCAGTAATGCCCGTTGATTTGGGTGCGTTTGTAATGCAGATTCTGCTTCTGCTTGCATGGGAGGCAGACTTAAAGCTGATTTAACCAAGTCACGTAATTGTTTTAACGAAACTGGTTTGGATAGATAATCAAAAGCCCCGGCTTTAAGTGCGGCTACTGCATTTTCTGTAGTACTATATGCCGTGACAACGGCTACCGGCAGACCTACACAATGCTGGGTGATATATTTAACCAGGTCCAATCCTTCCCCATCAGGTAAGCGCATATCGGTAAGACATAACTGAAACTGTTGTGTTTGCAACTGTTTTTTTGCATCCGAGATACACATTGCACTGGAAACTTCCATGCCCATGCGGGCTAAGGTGAGTTCGAGCAACTCGATAATATGAGACTCATCATCCACAATGAGTATATGGGGAGAGCTTATTTTTTTGCCTGGATAAACCATCTGTCCGTTGTCTACAGACATGGTTGGTTGCTTTTTGCGATTATTCTGAAATGACCGCCCGCTGCTTCTTCAATATATTCCAGTGACGCTTGATTGGCTTCGCACATTTCACGTGCGATGTATAAACCTAGACCGATGCCATTCGCTGCTGTCGTAAAGAAAGGCTCAAAAATCTGCTTGAGTTGCTGAGGATCAACACCAAGGCCATCATCAATGATGTCTAGCTGAATATTGTTTTTATTTAATCCTGTGGATAATTCAATCTGGATACTGCCAACTTGTTTGCGGCAGTGTCTCCATGCATTTCTGCATAAATTCCATAGTACTTGGTTTAAATGATTGCGATCAAAGCTAATTAAATAATTTTTTGAAGAGTTAAGTATGAATATATTCATATTGATATTGTCGGTATGGCAGAATTCTTCGAGGAATTTTTGAATATAATCTTGTACATTGATAATTTCTATTTTTGAAATATTGCGTCGATTAAGTTGTAAAACATTTTGGACTATCTTGTTTAGACGTTGAGTATTATCACAAATGATGTGTGCTAGACGAGAATCTATATTCTCTGTGGCACGCTCTTCCGCTAAAAGTTCAGCGGCATGGCTGATAGCGGAAAGTGGATTACGAATTTCATGTGCAATACCCGCAGTCAGACGACCCAATGTAGCAAGCTTTAATTGCTGCTGCTGAGTTTGTATTCGTTCCATATCTTCGAGAAAGATAACGACTTCATTGCGAGCATCTGATTGTAAGGAAACAAAACGTATTCGAACGTGCGCATTATTATGAGATAACCGTAAAAGCTCGGAACTAATCTGGTTATCTCCTTGCCAGCTTGCAAGCCTATTAGCTATTTCAGGAGCACAATCAGATAACTTAATTAAATCGGTTTTATCAGCGGAGGAACTTAAGTTAAGTAATTTTTCGGCATAAGTATTACGTTGACGGATATTCCCGTGCTTATCAATGACTAGCACACCTTTTTGCAATTCCTGGATGACTAATTGACTGATTTGCGACATATTTGGAAGATCGATACCGCATTCTTGTGCAAGCTGATCATTGACGTTAGCGTATTTCGTCGACTGGTGTGCCACCCAGGCAACAGCAAAGTATGCCATGCTCAATAAACCTACTTGTGAGTATTGAGTAATGTAAGCATCAATCGTGAGGGATGAATAAATTTCTTGTAATAGCAAGCTGATGGTTGCTATTGATGCAAAAAATAGCATCATACGACCACGGTTGATTAAGCCTGCGCCAGCGAGTGACACCAACAACAATCCACCTAAACCGCTTTGTGAACCATTGCTGGCATAAAGTATGGCAGAGAAAAAAATAATATCGTAGATTACTTGGATCGCCAATTGCCAATTAAAATCGGGGTAGCGTAATTTAATAAGTAGCATAGATAGTCCGCTCAAAAGGACATGAGCTAAGCCTATATATAGAAATAGTAAATGGTGATATGAATCAAAATGACTGAATTGGAGTTTCCAAATAATTATCACCAAGCTACCACCAACTATGAGTCGATAGATATTGAAATAATAGAGAGAACGCCAATATTGATTGGTATTAATTTGATCGGCACTCATTATTTTAGTGACTCTGGAAGTAAAGAGGTCAGCGGGTTGAATGATAGACACAGCAGTTAGTTAAGGTAAGGATTTCATATGCAGATTACGATGCTCGTTACAACAGAAATATTGATTATTATGACCGCTGATAGCTTCGTTTTTCGGTAGATAAATACCACAATGAGTGCAATTCACCATGTTTTCAATAGACTCTGGGAATGATTCCGTATCTTTTTGTTTAGGTGGGTGGTTTTTGACGATCCAGTAAACCAGAACTGCGATGGTTATGTGGAAAATTAACTTACCCATATCAAGTACTTCGCTTGTTGTAAGACGCCAATTTTATTTGTTTATCAATGTAATCGCTGTTTAAGCTATGCAGGTAATGATTGCATCCAATCTAGGTTGACTACTACAGTAGAGCATAGCAATTTTTTAATTTAGCAAATTATGGATTAATCGTGGTTTTAGTACTTATAAGTAAAATATAGAATATGACTTGAATAAATTAAAGCAATTTCAGATAGCTATCTGAAATAATCCTAGAATTCGATTTGTTTTGAAAAATTATTGGACTGCAGAAAAGAAAGAAAAGTTTGCAAAAGATTTCTATGCTTAATTAGAGAAATAGCTATTCAATTTAAGTAGAACCGAATTTGCAAACCCGTTTAACTGGCAAATAATAGTCAGATAAAGATACTTGGAGAGATTTCCGTCACTTAGTGATTGCGTGTAACGGCAAATTCTGCTAATTGCAGCAAGCACGCTTTGTTTTCTGATTCTGGTAAAGAAGCTATTGCGGCAGTGGCGGTAGCAATTTCAGCTTCTGCGCATTGCTTTGCATAATCTAGGGCTGATGTTTGTTGGATGACTTTAAGGACAGGTTGGAATCCATCTTTTCCACTGTCTTCGATAGCTTTTCGGATAATATTTGCTTGTTCAGGCGTGCCTACTCTCATGGCGTAGATTAACGGTAATGTGGGTTTTCCTTCGGCAAGATCATCGCCTAAATTCTTGCCGGTATCTTGATTATTTCCAGAATAGTCGAGCATATCATCGATTAGTTGGAATGCGGTGCCCAAGTGCATGCCATAAACGGCCATAGCTTCTTCTTCTGCCGGTGTTGCATTGCCTAGAATGGCACCTAATCGACTGGCTGCCTCAAATAATTTAGCTGTTTTGTAACGAATAACCTGCAGATAGTTTTCTTCTGTTACATACGGATCGCGGCAATTCAGCAATTGTAAAACCTCACCTTCAGCGATCGTGTTAGTCGCATCTGCGAGTACCTGCATTACTCGCATGTTGTCAACTTCAACCATCATTTGGAAAGCTCTGGAATAGAGAAAATCGCCCACCAAAACACTGGCCGCATTACCAAATAATGCATTCGCTGTTTCTCTATTACGTCGTAATTCAGATTCATCTACCACGTCATCGTGGAGTAAGGTTGCAGTATGAATAAACTCGACAACTGCTGCGAGATGATAATGAAATTTTTCAGAATAGCCAAAAGCACCCGCAGATAGAATTACCAACGCAGGGCGCAAGCGCTTCCCTCCACTATTGATAATATATTCACTCACTTGGCGAATCAGTAGTACATGAGAATGTAATTTTTCCCGAATGACATCATCTACGATGCCCATGTCTTGAGCAATGAAGCTTCTAATATATTCGATTGACACAATGTTACCTTATAGAAAACGCTATGTTAGGAATGACAGCGCCTAAGTGTCAAGCATAAAGATAAATTGTTCTCAATGATCTAAATTTTCTACCACAATTGGAGCTTATATATGTATAATCCTCGGTTCTGTAAAAGGGAAGTATGGAGTCAAGATATGTATGCGGTCATAAAAACCGGTGGTAAGCAGTATCGGATTCAAATAGGTGAAAGATTGAAGGTGGAGCAGCTCGAAGTTGAGAGCGGCAGTGAGCTGATTATTGATCAAGTATTGATGGTTGCGGATGGTGATAAAATATCCATGGGGACACCGCTTGTCAATGGTGCTAAAGTTAGCGCGACAGTACTGAGTCAAGGTCGTCATGATAAGATTCGTATCTTTAAGATGCGTCGCCGTAAGCACTATCAGAAACATCAAGGTCATCGGCAGAACTACACTGAAATACAGATTACCGGTATTTCGGCTTAAGGAGTATAAATGGCACATAAAAAAGCAGGTGGAAGTTCTAGAAATGGACGTGATTCGCATTCAAAGCGGCTTGGGGTTAAGCGTTATGGAGGAGAATTAATTTCAGCCGGATCAATTATTGTCAGACAGCGTGGTACACAGGTTCATCCCGGAGAAAATGTTGGTATCGGTAAAGACCATACTTTATTTGCCAAAATCACAGGAAAAGTAAATTTTAGCATCAAGGGTGTGCTGAAGCGTAAAATGGTTAGTGTAATACCAGCATAGAAATATAGAGTATCAATTATATTCAAAAAGCCCTGTCGAAAATGATGGGGCTTTTTTGTTTGCAGGATCGTATGAAAATAGTAGGAAATTTATAACTGAGATTTATGAAGTTTATTGATGAAGCTACTATTCAAGTATTAGCCGGTAAGGGAGGCGATGGGGTTGCGAGTTTCCGTCGCGAGAAATATATTCCTAAAGGTGGGCCTGACGGCGGTGATGGTGGGCGGGGTGGTAGCGTGTTCGCAATAGCCGATCGCAATATCAATACATTAATTGATTATCGCTTTGCGCGTATTTACCGAGCTAAGAATGGCCAGAATGGCCAAGGCTCTGACCGATATGGGAAAGGCGCTGAAGATATTACATTGCGTATGCCAATTGGCACTCTTGTTAAAGATATCAATACCGGTGAAATTATTGCGGATATGGTGCGTGATCAGCAGAAGATTCTTTTAGCTAAAGGTGGAGAAGGCGGCATTGGTAATCTTCATTTCAAATCCAGTACAAACCGTGCACCACGTCAGTTTACTTATGGTGAGCCAGGACAAGAATTTGAATTGAAACTGGAACTTAAAGTTTTAGCTGATGTGGGGCTATTGGGTATGCCGAATGCTGGAAAATCTACGCTCATTCGTGCTGTGTCCGCGGCACGCCCCAAAGTGGCTGATTACCCATTCACAACATTGGAGCCTAATTTGGGTATGGTACGAGTGGATCAGAACAGAAGTTTTGTTATGGCGGATATTCCGGGTTTGATTGAAGGTGCAGCTGAAGGAGTTGGATTAGGGCACCGCTTTTTGAAGCATTTAACACGCACCCGGCTATTATTGCATGTGATTGATATGGCACCATTGAATGAAGACACCGATCTTGTGCATGAAGCTCGCGCATTGGTCAAGGAGTT
>JAMXAE010000071.1 GCA_024281695.1 Nitrosomonas sp.
GTTTTCTTAGTTGACGCCATACGGTAACGCTGGGGCCGCCTATTTGCTGAAATTGGCGGATACCCCAGGTATTGGCCCAAGCGGTAATGCGTTCAGCAGCTTCAGCGGCATTATTGCCGTATAAGTCATTTTGCAATTGATAGCCATCAATGTTTTTAGAGATGTACTTGGCAATATAGCCCGTAGCAGAACCTTTGGCAGGATCGATAGATTCAAATTTGAAACGGTGCTTTAATGCGCCAGGTTCATTACCGTCATCCATCAGCGCGTAATGGCTCATGATTTTGCGCACCATCTGGCGGTGCTGTTCGGGCATGAACAAAAGCAAATGCCAATGCGGAGTGCCGTCGTGATGGGGCTCTACGACACGGAAGCCATAAGGGCGAATGTCTTTCCTATCAAATTCAGCGCGTATCAGCGTCCATAGGTGAGTTAAATACTGGTGTGCTTCTAAAATGGAGGTGCCGTCATGGCGGGGATTGTCGGCACCGGCATGTAAACAGGCATGCATGCGAGATGGGGTCGTCAGCGTGTAGAACTCGCCAACGTGTCCCAGATGTTCGGCCACCATCTCAAAACCGCGGATGCGTGTCATTAATTCGGCACGGCGAACGGCTGGATTAGCTACCGAACGCTCGGCTAGGTTTAGCAGGGAAAAGGTCTCGCCGTTCTGGTTGCCTACAAAGGTAGAGGCCAAATACTTGCGATTGCGTTCCTTTTGATTGCGCTTAACATGAATGGTGTAATCGCTCGCATACGTGCCGCGCAGGCGGCTGACCAGTCCAAGATTGCGTGAAATATTTTCAATTTTGCGAAGACGCAGTATTTTGATCCTACGATGCCACCAGCGGTGGCAGCACATCCGGTTCAAAGCGGGTTCAAGTTTTTCGTCTTTGAGGGTAGGGCGGGTGACTTGGTAGTGATCGACAATGCGCAAGCAGGCTTGATAGGCAGCAGAAACAGATTCTGATCGATCCCAGGCTGTTTGGCATTTTGCAGCGTAACGCTTAGCGGCTTCGAACAATTCTTCATTGCTGCCACAAAGATTCAGATCTTCGATGCGTAGCTGATTATAAATGTCCTGAAGTTCATGATTGGCTTGTTCGAAGCTCTCACGCTCGGCAGTTTTAACATAGCGAGCGGCGAGATCCCCAGCGAGCGAGTAAAGCTCAGTGAAAATATGCTGACGCATTCTGCGGCATTTTTCTGTGCCGTAGGCTGCGGTTCGTTCATCGGCGAAAATGACTTGTGGCAAAATTGTGTCATTTTTGTGCCACAACCGAGGCTTTTGGAGACCTGCCGAGACCGGTCGGCGATTTGGCGAAACACAACTAAGCCCATGTATTTTATGGGTCTTAGTTGGTCTTGAGTGGTCTGGATTAGACCGTTTGTTGGTGGAGACGGCGGGAATCGAACCCGCGTCCGCAAGCCCTCTACAGACAGTTCTACATACTTAGCCATATTATTTGATTTGACCTGGCAACCGCCAACTGGCAGGCTGATGACAGGCGAGTCACCTTGCGTTTAACGTTCTATAAAGTGACCCTATAAAACGCGATCCTCGTTAGTGACTCTGCTGTCTGTTGCCAGACCCGATGTTGAGGCCCACCGGTGCAGAGGCTAGCCGAATTAAGCGGCTAAAGCGTAGTTTTCGTCGTTTGCGACTATTTTTTTTCAGATGGATTTACGAGGTAGACTGATCCTCGGTATGCCCTGCGCTGCTTTGCAACCCACGTCGAAACCAGATCGTCCCCGGTATTCGTTTTGGTAGTGTATAGGATGGTGTTGAAACCAAAAAGTTCAAGCCCTATGCGTTAATATTTTAACAGAATTAATGCGTGCTTTATTACAGATAAGTCAGCAGTTCTTTGGGATGGTCAATTAGATATCGGGCACCCCATGTTTCGGGCGGCTGGTCGTTACCCAGATAGCCATAGCGGGCAACGATGGGTTGCATGCCTGCCGCCAGACTGGCCTGTACATCGCGGATATCGTCTCCCAGATAAATGCAATGGGCGGGTAAGATGGCTATTTTGTTGCTGGCTTTTAGCAGTGGTTCCGGGTGCGGCTTGGTGTTGGTGGTTTCGTCGCCGCAGATGACACAGGCAACTCGTTGCGCTAATCCGAGCATTTCAATTAATGGGTGCGCGAAGCGGGCGGGTTTGTTGGTGACGATACCCCAAGGCAGATTCAGTATTTCCAGCTGATCCAAGAGTTCATTAACGCCGGGGAACAGGCAGGTGTCATGGCACAGGCGTTGTGTATAAAAATTCAGAAATTCATCGCGCATCGACTCATAGCCATTATCGCCCGGTTTGATGTTGAAGCCGAGTCCCAGCAAGCCGCGTGAGCCGGCTGATGCCCGATGACGGATCTGTGCAATGGGCAGTTCCGGCAGACCACGTGCGATGCGCTGTCGGTTCAAAGCGTGGCCGAGATCGGGAGCGGTATCAGCCAGTGTTCCATCAAAATCGAAAAGTACTGCTTCAATCATGATGCATTTGTTTAATGAGTAAAGTAAGTTATTGGTTTACAGGGATCAGTCGATAGCGATTGGATTAGCTGCGATAGGCCATGATGTAATTAACATCAGAATCATCTTCCAGCGCATACACTTTAGTAATTGGATTGTAGGTCATGCCAATCAATTTTTCATCCGTAAGTCCTGCATTACGCGCCATACGCGCCAGTTCGGACGGTTTGATGAATTTTGAATATTCATGTGTACCGCGTGGCAGCATTTTCAATACATATTCGGCACCAATAATGGCAAATAAGTATGCTTTGGGATTGCGGTTGATGGTTGAGAAAAAAACCCAGCCATTCGGTTTGGCTAATTGCGTGCATGAGCGAATAACGCTCATGGGGTCTGGTACATGTTCGAGCATTTCCATGCAGGTGACGACATCATAGTGCTGTGGCTGCTCATTGGCTAAGGATTCCACGGTGATCTTGCGATAATCGACCTGATGTCCGCTTTCCAGCAAATGAAGCTTGGCTACTCTGAGTGCTTTATCGCTCAGATCGATGCCGGTTACTTGAGCGCCTTTGGAGGCCATGCTTTCAGATAAAATCCCACCACCACACCCGACATCCAATACAGTTTTTCCTTCCAGTCCTCCAACCAGTTCATCGATGTAATTCAGACGCAGTGGATTAATTTCATGCAGAGGTTTGAATTCACTATTGGGATCCCACCAACGGTGCGCAAGCTGACTGAATTTCTCAAGCTCCAGTGGGTCAGCGTTAATGCCATCATTTTCCATGTGCGTTCCTTTGTACTGATTATTTTGATGTTGTGGCGATACGTTCTTGCCAGAAAGCAGTTCGGTATTGCAGCTCAAATTTATTGAGGGTCGTTAATTCTTTATCCTGCAGCAGCATTCTACCATTTACCCACACATGACTCACCTGTTCACGGCTTGCTGTGTAGATCAAATGGGAAACGGGATCATAGCAGGGAGCCAGATTGAGGTCAGAAAAATCGACTGCCGTGATATCGGCAGCTTTTCCAACTGTCAATGAGCCGGTGATTTCTCCCAGTCCCAAAGCATTGGCTCCATTCAGGGTCGCCATTCTTAGTGCCTGATGCGCCGGTAGTGCATCGGCCTTGCCACTAACCGCTTTTGCCAGCAATGCTGCTTGTCGCATTTCTTCAAATATATCAAGACGATTATTACTGGCTGCGCCATCCGTACCAAAACCAATGTTAACACCGTGATTCAGCAGTGAGGTTATGGGTGCGAAACCGCTGGCAAGTTTCATATTAGAAGAGGGACAGTGAACGATGCTGCAACCATATTGGTGGATGAGTTTAATTTCACGGTCTGTTAGGTGTACCATGTGAACAGCAATCAAGCTTGGGCTGAGTAATCCTAATTGTTGTAAGCGCTCTAGTGGCCGTATCCCCGTTGATTCCATACTCATACGGATTTCGTCCTGAGTCTCGTGTAGATGAGTATGGATGGGGGTATTAAGTTGTTCCGCGTAAGTCAGAATGCTGTTAAATGTTTTATCACTGACGGTATAAGGTGCATGTGGTGCAAAGCAAAATGAAAGCAGTGGATGCTGGTAATATTGATCACGTAATTCTAATCCTTTAGCCAGATAATCGTCCGCATCATTAGCATAGGCGGTTGGAAAATCAATCACTATCATCCCGATAGCAGCACGCATTCCTGAATTGATGACGGCTTTTACACAAGATTCCGGGAAGAAATACATATCATTAAAGCAAGTAATCCCGCTTCTTATCATTTCAGCACAAGCAAGCTGAGTACCATCTAATACAAACTGGGCACCTACATGTTGAGCTTCAATTGGCCAAATATGCTTATTAAGCCATTCCATCAAGGGCAAATCATCAGCCAATCCACGCATTAATGTCATGGCTGCATGAGTATGCAAATTAATCAAACCTGGGATTAATGCATGATCCTTCAGTGTGATCGTTTGTTGAGGTTTGTAACGGAGCTTGGCGATAGATATAGGCAGAATATCTTTGATAATTCGATTATTTATCGCGATGGCATATTGATTCAATATAGTTTCAGCAGGCTCAATAGGAATAATCCATTTTGCTTCGATTAATGTATCAATTTCTATCTGATTATTCATAAGTTACGCTGAAAGCAGAAAAAAAGCCCTGCATTAGGCAGGGCTTTTTGAGGAGAAAATAAGGATAATTGCTTATTTTGTACCTACTACTTCAATTTCAACACGACGATCAGGTGCGAGGCAGTTTTTTAACTCCTTACCATGTCCAAGGCCATGACAAGCGTCACCTGTTACTGGATCAGCTTCACCTCTACCTTCGGCAGAAATACGATTTGATTCAATACCTCTTGAAACTAAGTGCGCTTTAACTGCATCAGCACGTCTGTGAGATAGCTTGTGATTGTAATTGTCAGATCCAATTCGATCTGCATAACCTACAACATGAATGCGGTCATACTTAATGCCTTTCATTCCATTTACAAAATCATTCAATGATTGAATACCGTGTCCGCCTTGCTTTAATTTTGCACTGTCAAAATCAAATAATGCATCTGCAGAGAATGTGAGTTTTTGAGGTGCTTTTGGGGCTGGGGCTGGGGCTGGGGCTGGGGCAGCTGCAATTTCTGGCTTTTTAGCTAGATCCGGTTCACACTCAGGAATAGCCATAGCGGGTGTCCAATAGCCAGTATGCCAACATAAACCGGTTGTGTTTCTTGCGACTACGCCACGATCATCAACGCCATATGCTTCGGGTTTCTTTATAGTGCGATCTTGATCAATAACTGTTACTTGTGCCAAGACAGCACCAGAAAACATTGCTGGTATAAGAATCATTCCAATCAGAGTATTTTTAGCTGACATTTTCTTCATGCTGTTGTCCTTTTAATGAAAACTACGGTTCTAAAGTTTCTGTTATTTATATAAATAAAAAAGCTATTTTACCATTATACATTCTAAATGCTTTATCTATTCTACTACTACAAGTCTGTAAGTGTTCGATTATCAGTTTGTTTGCTTATTTTTATTAAATCAGTGTGTTGTTTAATTGCAACGCATTTACAGAGCAAACCTGGATTAGTGGAATTAATGGCTTAATACCCTTGAGTATTTAACAGTGCATATTTTCGCGCTTAAAGCTTAATTAAAAATATGACAATTAAAATTGCTGAATGCTTATTTTAGTAGAAACAATCCAAAGTTGTGAATTATTAGTACCTCCGACGTATACTGTTCAGTTAAATGCGAGACTTTACAATTTTTTTGTGCTGTGAAGACATAAGTTATGAAACTTTTTTAATTTTAGAACAATTATATATATGGCAGCTGAGATGACAGCAATTACTTTATCAGCACAAAATTTATGTCGTAACTATGGCCCTCATATTGTAGTACAGAAAGTGAATCTTCAATTAAGACGAGGCGAAGTACTAGGATTACTCGGACCAAATGGAGCAGGTAAAACAACAACCCTGCGTATGCTAACGGGAAATCTTGCACCCAGTACCGGTAGTATAGTTATTTGTGGTATAGATTTATTGGATAGACCTCAAGAAGCTAAGGTTCATTTGGGTTTTTTGCCAGAAATTCCTCCGCTTTATCAAGAAATGACGGTAGACGAATATTTAATATTTGCCGCCCGATTGCATCGCATACGCAGCATCAGTATATCAACGTTGTTGAACAATGTTAAACAACGTTGTGGTTTGGAAGATCGAGGTAAGCATTTGATTAGTACATTATCCAAAGGTTTTCAACAGCGCACAGGCATTGCACAAGCCATTATTCATAATCCGGATGTCATTATTCTTGATGAACCAACGGTGGGTCTTGATCCAAACCAAATGCGTGAAGTTCGCAAACTAATCCGAGAGTTAGGAGTTTCTAGTAGTGTGATTCTTTCAACACATATATTGTCTGAAGTTGAAAGTGTATGTGACAGAGTACAAATTATGCATAAAGGGCGCATGGTATTCGATGAGACTTTGTTTGAATTGCAACAACGAGACATCAGACTGGAAACTATATTTACACAACTTACGTGCAGCGATGAATGATTAGGAATCCTTGAGATGATTGCTACGATTGCCCGCAAAGAATTAAGTACGTTATTTACTTCACCTGTTGCTTGGATATTGCTGACTCTGATACAGCTAATGCTAGCATGGATTTTCTTGGGGCGATTGGATGCATTCCTGGAGGTTCAATCTCAATTATTGCAAATTGCTAATCCACCTGGAGTTACGGAGATCATTATTTCACCCATATTTGCAATGGCGGCTATTATATTGTTGATGATTACACCCGTGTTATCTATGCGATTATTAGCTGAAGAGCGGCGTAATCACACGCTGACGCTGCTTATTTCGGCGCCTATTTCCGTGACGGATATTGTCATCGGTAAGTTTCTGGGGTTAATGATTTTTCTCTCAGTTGTCATTATTCTGATTGTTGTGCTCTGTATTTCATTATTGATAGGGGGAACATTAGATTTTGGCTTATTACTGAGCAATACGATAGGATTATTTCTGCTGACCGCATGTTTTTCTGCACTGGGTCTTTATATTTCGAGTTTGACGATGCAACCGGTAATTGCTGCGATAGGCGCACTAGGAGTTTTATTAGGGTTGTGGATGATCGATTTAGTAACTGCAAGTGAAGCAAATGAGTGGTTACAATATTTTTCGTTGCTTAAACACTTTGAACGCTTCAATCAAGGTTTGATAGATACATTCAGTGTTGCTTACTTTATTTTGTTTATGACGACATTCCTGGCACTAACCATTCACCGCATGGATGGAGAGCGTTTGCATGGATAGGTTATTGCCTGATGGTTATGAACATGATCATACTTAATAAAAAATTACGATTACACTTCCTGGCGCAAAATGGTTTGTTTGTTATTTTGCTATTGCTATTGGTTGTTTTGCTGGGCTATCTTGTAGCACAGACTCGATTGCAGTGGGATATCAGCCAGAATGGACGGAACAGCCTGAGTGAAGCCAGTCTGAGGATACTGCAAAACTTGCCAGATGCTATTCAGGTAACCGCATATACCACTGTTCAACACACACAATTTGGCGATATTCGCAAGATTATTACAGACTTTATAGCGCTGTATCAGCGTATAAAACCAGATATTTATCTAACGTTTATTGATCCAACCGAGCAGCCTAAACAGGCGCAAGAAGCGGGTATTCATGTGAATGGTGAAATAATCATCGCATATAATCAAAGATATGAACATCTTACAACTATCAATGAACAGGCATTCTCCAATGCTCTGATACGACTTTCGCGTGCTGAAGATAAACGGTTAATTGCACTGAGTGGCCATGGAGAACGTAGGCTTGACGGAAATGCCAATTATGATCTAGGCGAATTTGGTAAACAGTTACGCAAAAATGGTTTTAATAGCCAGCAGTTGAATCTTGCCATTGAACAAGATATTCCGGCGAATGCAAGTATGTTGATGATTGCTTCTCCACAAACCGATTTACTTGAGGGGGAAGTGGATAAGGTACTGAATTATATTGAAAGAGGGAGTAATTTGTTGTGGTTGGTGGATCAGGAATCATTACGTGGCTTATTACCTTTAACAGAGAAATTACACTTAACGCTAACGCCAGGCGTTGTTGTCGATCCACAAGCAGAGCAATTGAAAGCGCCGATGACATTTGCTTTGGGTGCAAATTATGGGCAGCATGTTATCACCGATGATTTCGATTACATTACGGTATTCCCATTCGCACGTCAGATAACGATTAATGAAAATGAAGCATGGAGTAGCGTTTCATTAGTTGAAGTGGCGCACCAGGGCTGGGTGGAAACAGGCGATCTAAAGGGAGAGATTATTTTTGATCAAGGTACAGATATAAAAGGTCCGATTAGCATCGCAGTAGCATTGACTCGTAATATTCAAGATCGTGAACAACGTATTATTGTCGTAGGTAATGGACATTTTCTTGCGAATACTTATCTGGGAAATGCTAGTAACCTGGATTTTGGTATTAATTTAATTAACTGGTTAACGGGCGATGAAGAGCTTATTGTGATTCAACCACGTGCAACACTTGATAATAGTCTAATACTCAGTGAACTCGAGCTTACTTTGATCGTAGTGAGTTTTCTCATTGTATTGCCCTTACTATTTTTGACGAGCGGTATTGCCATTTGGTGGCATCGTAGAAGAAAAATATAACCGATGACTCACCACGCACGCCTTAATCTTATTATGTTTGCCACAATTATTGGCTTATTGGTGTTTCTATATTTTAGACCACAATCTCAAGATATTCAGAAATACTCGGTTTCCTCCAATTCGACTGAAGCAATCCAGAGTTTACGTATCGTAAGGCAGCAAAAAGAGATCGTGCTAAATAAATTGGACGATCGCTGGTATATGATCGAACCAATACAAGCACGTGCCGATGAGAAAAAGATTATAGAAGTTCTACAAATTCTAACAGCGAATAGTCATCAACGTTTTCCGCTCGCAGATTTGGAGCGCTTTGGTTTAAATCGACCCCATATAAAGTTGTATATTGATAATGAATATTTTAGTTTTGGAGGATTTGCTCCTACTACGACTCAACAATATATGGCGACGGGCAGTTATGTATATTTGATTTCACCGCGTTATGCGGTCACATTGTCATTAATTGCCAGCGATCTGATCAGTCCAACATTATTGGCATCCAATGAAGATCCGGTTAAATTTGAATTGAATCATTTAACCCTGGAGTTGCAGAATGGAAATTGGAGTAGTATCTCGCAAGATTCCACGAAAATACTTAATAAAGAAGTAATTAGACATTGGATTCATCTATGGCGAACGATGCGTGCGCGGGAGTTGACCATGAACCAGGAGTTGGGTACTGATTTTGCAGAGACTATTAATATTAAAATCAGTTTGCAGGATGGCCAGGAAATTAACTTAAAAGCTTTTCAGAATGAAACTGAATGGGTTTTTTTGCGTGTTAATGAGGGCATTGGTTATCATTTTTCTGGTGATGTGGGTCATCAACTACTCGATCCACATGAACTTCAATCTCATTCGATATTGCCTGAAAGCTGATGCCAGAATTACCGGAAGTCGAGACAACGCTGCGCGGTATTGCTCCTCATTTGGTAGGCCAATCGATTGCCAGTGTCGTTATTCGTAATCCTCGTTTGCGGTGGCCAATCCCTGGTGATCTACCAAAGATATTGACGAATTTATGTATTCAGGCAGTGACACGACGAGCGAAATATCTTTTGCTTGATTGTGGAGTAGGTACCTTAATTCTCCATTTAGGCATGTCGGGAAGTTTGCGCATCCTGTCCCTGTCAGAAAAATCGCCATGTTCAATTGAACAGCCCCAGAAACATGATCATTTTGACTTGATCCTATATAACAAAACTATTTTAAGACTGAGGGATCCACGTCGTTTTGGTGCGGTTTTATGGCATACAGGTGATTTACTGCATCATCCTCTTCTGAGAAACCTGGGACCTGAGCCACTGACGGCAGATTTCAGCGCTCGGCAATTATTTGAAAAAACCAGAGAACGCCGTACGACTATTAAAGAAACATTGATGAATAGTCATGTGATTGTCGGTGTTGGTAATATTTATGCGAATGAAGCTTTGTTTCACGCAGGCATTAACCCTAAAATTGCTGTAGATAAAATCAGTGTTATGCGTTATGAGCGATTAGTTCAAGCAATTAAGCAAACACTACAGCAAGCAATTCAAGCGGGAGGTAGTAGTGTGCGTGATTTTGTTAATAGTGATGGGAATCCCGGATATTTTCAACAACAGTACTGGGTTTATGGACGGGGAGGTGAACTTTGCAAAAAGTGTGGTCATGTAATTAAACAAATTAAACAAGGCCAGCGCTCGAGTTTTTATTGCCCGAATTGCCAACGATAATTGATGGTTAAACATACAACTAAAACTTGTATTTTAAAGTATTAAGCTAAATTTATTGAGATAATGGCGAACTCATCTTTTTTACAGATAAATCAATTAATATACTGAGAAGGTTAATATGAATATTACATTCGTTGGTGGTGGTAATATGGCTTCTGCATTAATCAGTGGATTACTGCAGCGAGGCTATGCGGCTAGCCAGCTTCATGTGGTAGAAATTAGTGCGGAAAATCGCGAAAAGATTAAGTGTGAGTTTCAGGTTTCGGCTGTGGCAGATCTTGCGGATGGAATAGTCGACAGTGATGTGATTGTATTGTCTGTTAAACCTCAACAATTGTTTGAATTAACTCAGAGGCTTGCTCCATTACTGAACAATCAATTGATTCTATCGATTGCAGCAGGTATTCGTGCAATTGATATTATGCGTTGGTTAGGAGGCTATGAGCGAGTGGTACGTGCGATGCCTAATACGCCGTCGCTGGTGAGTTCAGGTGTTGCCGGTCTTTATGCTGCACCGAATATCAATATAAAAGATAGAAAAAATGCCGAGACGATTCTTGCCGCGGTAGGCTCTGTAGTCTGGGTAAGTAATGAAGAAATGTTGCACACGGTAACGGCTATTTCTGGCAGCGGTCCTGCCTATGTTTTTTATTTTATTGAGTCTATGCAACAAGCAGGGATAGAATTAGGTTTGACGCCGATTCAAGCTAGGCAACTCAGCTTACAAACATTTGTCGGTGCAAGTAAACTGGCCAGTTTGAGTAATGAAGATGTAGCTACATTGCGTGCTCGAGTAACCTCGAAAGGAGGTACAACTGAGCGAGCGATACAGACGATGGAAAAAAATGATATTAAGTGTAAGATCATAACTGCCATTCATGCGGCAAGTGAACGTTCACAAGAAATGAGTGATGAATTCAGTAGAATATGAATCTTGATAGAACTAGTTAATAATTTAATTTGTTAATTGTCAATTATAGTTTTTTGGGAAAATTTTATGTCCAATCAGATCTTGATTTTTCTTCTTGACACTATCCTGGGGTTGTTCTCGTTGGCGCTGTTATTGCGTTTCTACTTCCAACTACTGCGTGTTCCTTATTACAATTCGGTTTCCCAGTTTATTATAGCGGTAACTGATTTTATCGTACGACCAGCACGTCGTTTTATTCCCGGTTGGAGTGGAATCGATCTATCCACCCTGATATTGGCTTGGTTACTGGAATGTATGATCGTAACCAGTGTTTATATGGTCCAGGGTTACAATTTTGGCGAAAACATTGTTGCTGCGTCGGGCGTTATGGGGTTGTTGGGTATCGCTGAGATTATAAAAACAACGCTTTATATTGTATTGATGATGATTATTATGCAGGCTGTTTTGTCATGGGTTAATCCACACAGCCCACTAACTCCTCTCCTGGATAGTTTTACGCGCCCATTTTTAACAATTTTTCGTAAACGCATTCCACCGATAGCTAATGTTGATTTATCTCCTTTATTTGTATTGATCATTATTCAATTATTACTGATGGTGGTGGCAGGAATACATATGGAAATCACCACAATGCTTCGCTCTGATTAAAATAGTATGAGCTGGTATCGCTATGATGATGCAAATAATCTTATTCTGACTTTGCATATTCAAACAGGTGCAAAAAATACTGAAGCGACAGGATTACATGGGGATGCATTAAAAATAAAACTAACAGCTACGCCGATAGAAGATAAAGCGAATGCAATGCTCCTAAAATTTCTTGCTAAATGTTTTGCTGTACCAGTTTGTCAAGTGATATTGAGACAAGGTGATAGGTCACGGCATAAAGTGGTATTAATTCAACAACCTGGTTATGGTCCAGATGCACTATTTAATGAAAGGGAGATAATCGCCAATAAATGTTGATGCTAAAGCTACATGCTGTATGTTCAGAATTCGCTTATTGTTGAGTTATACAGAATAATGATTAAGGAATGTGATGGAACTGATTTTGTGGCGCCACGCGGAAGCTGAAGAAGGTATTCCCGATACAGCACGTAAGTTAACAGAGAAAGGTTTGGATCAAGCTCAGCGAGTGTCCGCATGGCTTAAATTAAGATTGCCGGAAAATACATTGGTGATAGCCAGTCCGGCTCAGCGTACTCAGCAAACTGCGGCAGCACTGAGATCCGATTTTGTTACCAGCCATGAAATAGCGCCTGGCGCAAGCGTGAAAAGTGTTCTATCCGTAGCTGATTGGCCCAATGCGCAAGGTGCTATTGTTATAGTTGGTCACCAACCTACATTGGGTGAAGTCGCTAGTTATTTGCTTCCAATTATTCCAAAGGGATTAAGCGTTAAGAAAGGCTCTGTATGGTGGATTAAGTGCCAGAAAGGGGAGAATATTATTGAGGCTGTATTGCATGCAGTTATTTATCCCGAGATGCTATAAATTGATCGAGTTGAGCTGAAGATATTGATATGCCTCGATTAATTCTGTTCAATAAGCCGTATGGCGTCATTTGCCAGTTTACACGCGAAAATGGCCATCAAACACTGAAAGATTTCATTCCATTGCCTGGTTTTTATCCGGCAGGTCGTCTAGATGCAGACAGTGAAGGCCTTGTTTTATTAACAGATAATGGAAAATTGCAGAATAGAATTAGTGATCCAAAATTTAAATTACCGAAGACTTACTGGGTTCAAGTTGAAGGCGAGCCTGATGAACTTGCATTAAATAAGTTATGCCAGGGTGTGCTTTTAAATGACTTTAAAACGCAACCTGCACAGGTATGCTTGATGGATGAACCTAATAATCTCTGGTCGCGAATGCCGCCCATTCGTTTTCGTAAGAATATCACCACAAGCTGGATATCGTTGACGTTGCGTGAGGGAAAGAACCGGCAAGTTAGGCGGATGACAGCAGCAGTATTATTTCCTACTTTGCGACTTATTCGCTATGCAATTGGTCACTATACCTTACAGGACCTCGCCCCCGGAGAGTGGCGTGCTTTGGATGAATTATCTCCTAGAGTTACTAGCAGAAGCGATCTGTTAGTCTAGAAAGATGTTAAGAAATAGTAAATTAAGTAATTATTCTGTTAGAGAATAATTCAATGCTTTAGCATTGATATCCCAACGAGCAAAGCGGCTTTGCTGCTAGGGAAAAATCATAACAACCCGTATTGGGTGTGTTTGAGAGAGACGGTAGGGTATATACACAGAGAAATAGTACCGGATTGTAAGCGATTGACTTTAGGTAATGCTGGGTAAAAGTATCTATTGAAAGAAAGTGTCATTTATAGTGACGGTTGGCGTGGTTATAATGGTCTGGTAGATGTAGGTTATTCCAAGCATTTTCGAGTATCGCATGG
>JAMXAE010000072.1 GCA_024281695.1 Nitrosomonas sp.
GATGTTTTGGCAATCCGTTTAAAAGCACGGGGACAAGATAATGTGGATGTGATTCAACAAAGGCTCGCGGCAGCACGTGAAGAAGTCAGTCATATCGGCGAGTTTGAGTATGTTATTATCAACAATAAGCTGGAAGAAGCACTTAATGACCTGATTTGTATCGTCAGGGCAGAGCGCTTAAAAAGAAACCGGCAAATGGTGAAGCATCACTCACTGATTACTCAACTGTCATAATCAGTGTCTATTAGTAACTTACATAGTTCTTAACGTTTGATTTTAATGTTTTAAATTCCTAAATAACAGAGACAAGACCCATGGCACGAATTACCGTTGATGATTGTTTAAAAAGAATCCCGAATAGATTTGATATGACGTTGGTTGCTACCACGCGAGCCCGACAATTGGCTATCGGTTCAGCACCTATGGTTGAACCATTACGTGATAAGCCGACGGTTGTCGCTTTGCGTGAACTGGCCCAGGGAAAAATAGACATGGATATACTCAATCCGAGGAATATGTGATATTTATTCAATTTCCTTAGAATACTATGCATTGATAATTTCTAGATTGCTGTCTTATCGTTTATCCTGTTAATCAGTGCATAGCATCATCTTTTCCAGTATCAGAAGCTTTAATACTTAGCCATCGAACCAAGTAGAAATTTCTTTTTTTCATTCGCAGTAAATCCCAGCATATAATTGCACGAGAGATCGGTTTAAGAGGTTTAAAGATCATCGTAAATGGATCTATGATCGACACCTTGTTTCAGTTATTTTGAAGAAAATAATTTAAAACAACTTACCGAATAACCTTTAATATCATCTAACCCTATGCCTGAAGCAGATCTTCTCTTTTTGGAGACATCGCAATATCTTAAACCGGAAGATATTACTCAACTGAGGAATGCTTATGTATTTGGCCAAGGAGCCCATTCCGGGCAATTCCGAAAGTCAGGTGAGCCTTATATTTCTCACCCATTAGCGGTAGCCAGAATACTGAGCACACTCCATTTGGATGCACCTACGCTCACAGCTGCTTTATTGCATGATGTGGTAGAAGATACGGATATTTCCAAGGCCGAGATCAGTGAACGATTTGGTGAATCAGTGGCAGAATTGGTCGATGGCGTTTCCAAACTCGCTAAAATTGAATTTCAAACGCAAGAAGAAGCGCAAGCTGAGAATTTCCGCAAAATGCTGTTGGCGATGGCACGGGATGTTCGTGTCATCTTGATCAAACTCGCTGATCGTTTGCACAATATGCGCACGCTGGAAGCCATGCTTCCCATAAAACAACGCAGTATTGCGCGTGAAACGCTTGAAATTTATGCGCCCATTGCTCACCGCTTAGGACTCAATAATATCTATCAGGAATTACAGGAACTGGGTTTCCGCTATTCCTACCCTACACGGTATAGAGTACTGGTTAAGGCGACCAAATCAGCGCGTGGCAATCGGCGCGAAATCGTTGGAAAAATCCTGGAAGCGATCAATCTTAAATTAAAAGAAGTGGGATTGGATGCAGAAGTGAATGGACGAGAGAAACATCTGTATAGCATTTATACCAAGATGGTGGATAAGCATCTGTCATTTTCTGAAGTGCTGGATATTTATGGATTCCGGGTTGTAGTCAGGGACATTCCTTCCTGTTACGTCGCATTAGGCATGTTGCATAGCTTATATAAGCCCATCCCTGGTAAGTTTAAGGACTATATTGCTATTCCTAAGGCTAATGGCTATCAATCCTTGCATAGTACTTTGCTGGGTCCGTTTGGTATACCGATCGAAATACAAATTCGCACGGCTGAAATGCACCGCATCGCTGAGAATGGTGTTGCCTCTCACTGGTTGTATAAGAGTTCGGATGGTGATTTCAACGATCTGCATTTGAAAACTAGCCAATGGTTGCAAAGCTTACTGGAAACGCTCAGTGGATCGACAGACTCCCTGGAGTTTCTTGAGCATCTTAAAATTGATTTGTTTCCAGGGGATGTTTATGTGTTCACACCGCAAGGAAAGATTCTGACGTTACCCAGAGGATCGACTGCTGTCGATTTTGCCTATGCGGTGCACTCCGATGTGGGGAATTGCTGCGTAGCGGTTAAGATTAATGGAGAAAATGCGCCATTGCGCACTAAACTCAAAAGTGGTGATCGGATAGAAATTGTCACCGCTCCCTATGCCAAACCCAATCCAGCCTGGTTAGGGTATGTGGCAACGGGTAGGGCGCGTTCGCATATTCGTCATTTTCTGAAAACAATCCAATACGATGAGTCGGTTAAATTGGGCGAACGCATGTTCAATCAGGCGCTACTGACATTCAATATCAATCCAGATAAGATTAGTCAGATACAATGGGAAAAATTAGTACGCGATAGTGGCGTCAAGTCTAAAGAAGAATTATTGGCAGAAATGGCTTTGGGAAAACAGTTGCCCGCGATCGTAGCAAAACGACTGGCCGTGCCGGTGGAATCGATTTCCAATGAACAAACCGTCGGACCGATTACCATCATGGGAACTGAAGGGTTGACCGTGCAATTTGCCAAATGCTGTCGCCCGATTCCGGGTGACGCTATTGTAGGTTTGATTAAAAAAGATTATGGATTGATCATTCATACGCATGATTGCGCCAATATTATCCATAGCCAGAAAAATGCTGAGAATTATCTGGATGTGGCTTGGGGTAAAGACATTGCCAGAGCTTTTGAAGCCAGCATCAAAGTAACTGCAGCGAATAAACAAGGGGTATTGGCTCGGGTTGCGGCTGAAATAGCCAAAGCAGAATCCAATATTGATGACATTGCGATGGAGAATGAAGGCGACTATATGCAAATGCACTTTATCTTGCAAGTGAACAATCGGCATCATCTTGCACAGATCTTGCGTGGTTTGAGACAAATCAAGGAAATTGCTAAGATTACTCGAATTAAGGGCTAGTTAAGATACCGGTTCAATAGGTTTCATTATACACTGATGCGGATTGTGTTAAATCTCAACGATTACTGATTTTCCGCGATGTAAGATCAATCGACCGAGCAGGCATCTATTTCGAGGCACGACACTTACCTTTGGAGCACATGAATGATTTGCCATGTACGACTATTTCTTGTCCTATGTATTTTATGTTTACTATTTGCTTGTGCCACCAAGCAACAGGAGAAGAAACACGTAGTAGTATCGGATGGATCACAAGTTGCGACGCCTTTTGAACAACTATCCTTGAAGGCAACAGGGAAAACGGTTTTTGAAGATGATGGCAAATTTATTCTGATTGAGGGCAGCAAATGTATTCAACGTGAAAAAGGTGCAGAAGTTGCAACCGTGCTGCAATGGATTGAAATGCCCAACTACGTGGACAGTGGCACTGTCGTGTTGAATGGTTGGGATTTGCGTTATCTGCAAAGTGAGCGTGAAGTACACTCTATACGTGCTGACATTACGCACAGCAAGCTGGTGAAAAATGTTGGTTCTGCCTTGTTGATGTTTGAAGTACAAGGTAAGTTGGATGACCAGAACCGTGTCGATGCTTATGAATTTTGTGTGTTTTATACTGGATTTGGCTATCGCTCAGTTTGGTTTGATGCCACGATAGAAGGGGATTACAACGGTATTGATGCGACTATGCTACAAACCAAAGCGCAAGGGGCTGTTGCTACTTTGGAAAACACGGGGAGTAAAGGTACCCTAAAAGCCAATGGGGCGATTGCAATCATTCCGCGCGGATTTGATTTTCAATTCGATGATACTTTTGAATGCGAGTTACGTTTTCCGCCCTGCAAATGGGGAGATCGCGCGGATTATCGTTTGTTGCAAGCTGCCTATAGTCTTTCTCAACCTAGCGCATCACCTAATCCGGATGGTAGTCCGCATTGGGTCACTCAGACTATTTTTAAGGATAATGACACACGTACTCAGCAGATCAAAACGCGCACTGCTCTGATCCGTGGTAGCAGCGTTAAACTACGCGCAGACTTCCTGGCGCTGAATCCACGCATAGGAAAAAATAATATCTGTCGCAAAAATACTGACGGAGTTATCCGTACCCAAACATTTCGCATTAATGACATACCTTACGATTATGCTGTGCCGATGTTGACAGGTTGGGATCTTTCTTATGAATGTGAGCACCAACAGGTGCAGCGCGCAGGTATTTGGATACATGACATCCGCTTTGACCCGGATTCCAACAGTATGGAATATAAAGTATCATCTATTCTGCGTGATCGGGATGGCGTACCCAGCTTTAATGTTGCGCATCGCATCACAGTATTGGGCTTAAATCGTTTACCTCCACCATCTCAGCACCGAGCTCCTGAAATTAACATTAGAATCAGAGAACATTGATCAAAAGAATTTAATGGATGATTTGATTTGGTTGACTATCGTCTGCACACAGAGCCGGTGTCTTTTCTTCATTCCATAAACGAGATTTGACCTAGCAAATTCGCTACTTTATTTTGTAATTTTTATATAATGGCGGTGCGCAGCGATCTCTTTATGACCAATTTGTGCGAATCCTTACGCTCAATTCTGGATCAGAATGGAACGGTACCTTGAGCGTAAAAGCCGACTTCACATCTCTGTGTAGTAATGTATCAGTGCTCATCCTCTTTCTCGATAAAGTCTTTGTCCAAGGAATTAACTAACCAATCCTCATCCCCCTGATCATACAGTTCATCTGATGAATCCCATTCGTTGAAATTAGTTGCTTCATAAGTATTCTCATAATCGCTCTTGCCGGATATGCCGGTTTCCTCGAGCCCATTATTTCCTTCGTATTCCCACTTTCTATCATGATTGGTTGAATTGTGAGTCGTGTCGATTTCATTTGTTTTTTGTAACCACCAATGATTACTATCTGTTCCCGCGAAAGCCATTTTTTCCTCCTTCTTCATCAAATTAAAGATAACGGCTAAAAGAGCTACACATTTACAAATTAGCGCGAAAAAAATAACAATGCTGTGAATAAACTCACGTAATCAATAAAACAGTAAAAATTCTAGATACTAATTTGATTAATTCCGACAGAAAAAATTCCTTATAGTGCTCTGGATGATAGAAAATGGTATGCGCTATCGGATCGCCGGTCAGTTACTGGGTGTGATAAAAATAAAACGATTGATATCCGGAGAACAGAACGTTATTCTGATAGTAGAGCTTAGGATATAAAAGATCCGGCCATTCGACAGTGTGATCTTTCATGTCGGAGAAGGCCGGAATACTGGAGTTCTAATTAATCTTTTTAATGGTCGGATAACTCAAGTAAATTCACTTAAAACTAATCTACCGGTGAGCCAATATCACCTCAACAAATTTTACTTCGCCATTCCGTAGAAAGTGTAATTCAACTCTTTTTCCTTCCTTAAGCGTACGCAAAATATTTGCATACGACGCCAAATCGCTAATCGGTTGACCGGCCAGTTGAATCAGGATGTCGCCCGTTTGTAACTGCACTTGTTGTGCTGGAGATCCAGCTATAACGTTATCTACACGTACACCTTCGCCTTGATAAGAAAAATCTGGTATCGTGCCGAGACTGGCTTTGCGTTTGTCTTTAGCTGGAGCAGGTTGATTGGGTGTCGATGGCGATGGCAAAGTGACAGTCAGCGGTTCGATGCGGTTGGCCAGATATTCGGCGGCTTCCTTAAGGATGGCAGCCACTTTGACCAATCCAGCAGAATCAATCTTATCTACAGTGTCGCCGGGGGCGTGGTAGTCTTCGTGTGCACTGGCGAAAAATTGCACGGCGGGCACTCCCGCTTGGATAAATGCCGCCTGATCGCTGGAACCGAAGTCATCCTGTACGGTATTAATTGGAATGCCGGTGACAAAGCCCGCACCACGGAAAACATGTACTAGCTCGCGCGCGGTACCGGTGCCAAACAGCGTTACCGGATTATTACGTAGCCGACCCACGGTATCCAGATTCAGCATGGCGGCTATTTTTTTCGCTGGATAATCTTTGGTGTTGTTGACGTAATGCTTAGAGCCGAGCAGGCCGGCTTCTTCACCAGTGAATGCGACAAAAATAATGGTGCGTTCCGGTTGCCATTTAGGAACGATTTGTCGCGCCAGTTCCAGCATGACAGCAATTCCACTGGCATTGTCATCCGCGCCGTAATGAATTTTTCCCTGATGGGCTGCACGCACATCCGGCCAACCCATGCCAAGGTGATCATAATGCGCACCGACAATTAGGCTTTGTCCGGCCAGTTGTGGATTGGTGCCGGGTAAAATACCAATCACATTGCGCAAGCCGATTTTTCCTTTCGGTGCGCCTACCTCTTGCTGCCAAGTCTGAAAATAACTGTTGCCGTTTCCTCCGGGTAGCAAGCCAATTTGTTGAAAGTGCTTGGCGATATACGTGGCTGCAGTATCCAGTTCTGGACTGCCCAATTCGCGTCCTTTGAAGGATTCACTGGCCAGATGTTTAATATCAGCCAACATGCGGCTTTCGGAAAAAATGGGAGGCAACTCTGCCAATGCCCGCCGCGGTTTAGCAGTGCCAACGTGAGCGGTTGTTACTGATGTCTTGTCTGGTTGTGCTATCCACTGGGTTAGCGGGGATTGAGTGACCGGCCATTGACCTTTGTTGATATTTATCAGCTCATTGCCATGTTTGAATACCAGATAGCTGTATTTGCGGTAATGTGGCAATTTGCTAGCCAGCTCGCTAATGGCTTTCGGGTGATCGGAAGCTACCCATAACAGGGTTTTATCCGGATTGGCAGGCTGTCTTGCTGTCAGTACGATGGCGTGATCTGCTTGTGAGTAATTTTGCTGATCCAGTTGCAGCTGTTTCTGGTGGTAGAGCACATTTTGTTGCGTCAAAGCCGTTGTGAGTGCGCTGCCGAATTTATTCTGCCAGCCCATGAGCCAAACTGTTCGGTCTGTTGGTAAAGCGGTTAATTGGTCATCAGCGATGACTTCCAACGCGGAGGATTGGGTTTTTTGCCAGTTTGCCGCCAATGAGCGATAAGCCTGCAATAAATCGAGATCAGCGTTTGCCGGTAGTACGAGTAAGGGTTTCTCAGTGCCAAAGCCTTGCGATAGGGCAGCGGGAATTTCGCGACTGTCCAGACGCCTGAATACATCGAATTGCGGATCAATGTCGATGCGCAACGGGCGTGCAGAAAAATCCATTTCAATTTCGTTTGTTTTATGGTTGATGACGATTTGGGATTGATGCGCCAGTTCTTCGCCTTCCAAAGTGACCGAAACAGGGACCGTCAGCTGATAAGGTTCGCCCAGCTGTGTTTGTTCGACTAGCAGCTTGAGTTTGAATCCTTGTGCTGTGCGTTCAACTTGGGCCTGCTTCAGTTGCAGATTAGGGGCGCCGCTGCGGTGGATCCATTGCGCGAAATGCTGTGAAAAATCTTTGCCGGCAGTGGTGCTGAAAGTGGTTTGCAAATCGTCAAACGTCGCCTGCTTGAATTTAAACTGTTTGTAAAATTGCCTTAAGGCGCGTATGAAGTTTTCATCGCCCAATTCCTGGCGCAGCATATGAAAAAACATCATGGTCTTGCCGTAGCCCACGGCTTCCGAACTGGAGCTGTGGCGCGAAACAAACTGGGCGATTGGGAAATCTTTTTCCTTGTTGACGAAATCTGTGTATTTTTGCAGTACGTCACGGCGATATTCATCGCCTTTGCCGCGTTGCTCATTCACCAAGTGATCGGCGAGGTAGGCGGTCAATCCTTCCGCCCAATTTCCCTTGGCATAGTCGACGAATACGCTATTGCCCCAGTAATTGTGTAGAATTTCGTGCGGATAGGATGAATGCAGAATGAAGGGAAAACGAATCACTTTGGGACCCAGCAGGGTAAAGGATGGCATGCCATAACCGGTTTCCCAGAAATTCTCGACCAAAGCAAATTTGGTGTAAGGGTAGGGGCCCAGCAGTTTGTTATACATCGCGATGTATTGTGCGGTGGTGTCTAGATATTTCTGTGCCAGCGCTTCATCGGCGCTGCGCAAATAAACCAATGCATTTACTGCGCCTGTAGATTGGGCATAGCGCCAATAGCGACCGGCGACGATATAAATATCATCTTGGGGTTGTTGCTCTTCCCAGATTACGCTTTGGGTTGTGGCGGTCTTTTGTTCACTGACCAAAGTGCCTTGACTGACGATATCCCAATCGGTGGGGACCTGGATATTCAAGCGGAATGACACCATGTTATCCCCAAACTGCGGATACCAGGCACTGGAATTTGCCAGAAAAACCCCCTCCTGGGAGATGATTCCTGGTGTATAACTAAAGCTGCGTGCATATTCTTGTCCTGGACCTTGCACCGAATGATTGATTCTGCCACTAAAAGTCAGCGTGAATTCCTTTTGCTGAGGCAGTAGAGTGAGCGTGTAATGTTTCAATGGCACAGATCGAGAGCGTGAAGCTGCGTCATTTTTCTGTAGCGTAATCTGCGCACCCTGAATATCGGTAATCGTTAAGTCAGCATGCAAAATGAAATCGAGCTGCGTGGAGGTCTGCGGATATCGATAGCGCTCAGGAACAAAAATGTGATCTTTCACGCGAATCTCGGAAGTTTCCGGTGATAAATGGATCTCCATTTGGTGATGCAATGTCTGATTGCTGCCAAGCACCGTCAGGCTATAGAACAGGCAACTGATGATGACGATCCATATCATACTGAGTTTGATTATATTTTTCATTCTTTTTCTAAATTTTGTGGATAAGCTGTTTATTCGACGCATTCTGGCAGATATTGGGTGAGATGACTAAATTTGCTTTGCGATGTGATTTTATTCACAGCAGCCTATGCATCATATCCAGCATCATAGTTTTAAAACATTACTTTCGCAGTTAGGGTGTTCAACTTAAAATGCGATTATTCATAAATCGAGTATAAAGCTATGGGAAGCGATAACAATCAAGATTCTAAATATAGCTTGATTCCAATTCTATTATTGATAATGCTGACTACAGGGACTTTAATTCCTTTAACCAGCTCACGCCCAAACGACCCACAGCATAGCAAAATATTATCAACCGATGACCATAAAGCTGATGCTCGCTTGTGGCAAGATCCCATCGTGGCTGTAGAGCGAAATGTCAATCAATTGAAGTCAATGCAATCCAAAGCAGATTTTGATGCAAAAATTGAGCGTGACTCAATGGACAAGTTTAGAGATAAGATCAAGGAAGAACTTGTCGGAAGTATGGATGGCGCTTTAAAAATTATCGCTATCAGTGTATTTGGTAGCTCCTATTCAGAGTCAGTTGAGTTTCGGCAACGTTATCGATACTCAGTAGTTTCCGCTCTTGGGGCGCGAGGTTATTCTGCTCAAGATACTGAACATATAAAATTTACTCGGCTTAAACCAGATGAATCCTTCGATAACTCCGAGATTTATGTACCTTATGAGTGGTTCGAAAGTCATTCAAAATCGCAACCGGAACAAAAAGAGAAGGTGCTTATACTCTGGTTAAATGAAGACAAGATTATTCCCTCAGCGTATGGGAAATTCATCAGTATCTTATTCAATAAGCTAAGAGAAATACATTCCTATAATTTTAGTTTTACCTTAATTGGACCAACCAACACGCCATTATTTGTTGGACTAATGGATCTGAATGCAATACGTGATACGTACAGTACATCATTCAAAATAATTTCTTCCAGTGCAACCATTTCGGATAGTGATTTATTTGATGTTATTGAGAAAGAAGGTCGATGCGATCCGAAAGATGTTGAGGAAGAACGAGAATGCGTTCAAGAAGCAGTAGCTGAGAAACTGGCCAAAAAGTCCATTGTTCGCACGATTGGGCAGGATGAGAATCTTGCCAAGGCACTGCTCTGGGAACTAGGACAACGAGGTGTTAACCGTGAAACACTATTCAAAAATAAATGTGAAGATGAGCTGATACTGATTAGCGAGCAACATTCTTTATACGCTACAACGTTAACTGAACATTTCAGCAAATTATTAGATCAGCAGTGTCCGGGAAAAGCTTTAATTACAAATTTTACTTACTTGCGTGGGTTGGATGGAAAATTGCCTGATTTCGATGACTCAAGCAAACAATTACCAAATGAGAATAATAGAAAAGAACAAAAAAATTTAATTACGCAGTTGGACGATGCGCCACCCGAACACGCAGACGGACGGAATCAGTTTGATTATTTAAGGCGAATTACAGAAGCGATTGAGCAGCTTGAACGCAACCAAGGTTTTGGTACAAATCGGATCAAAGCGATTGGAATCATCGGCAATGATGTGTACGACAAGCTGCTTATTTTACAAGCGTTACGAGATCGCTTTAAAAATAGAATTTTTTTCACAACGGAACTGGATGCACGCTATTTACATGCAGACCAATCAAAATGGACACGCAATCTTGTGGTAGCCTCAAATTTTGACTTAATGCTGCATCCTCGGATACAGAACCCAACAATGTCGTTCCGAGATAGCTATCAGACATCAATGTATCTTGCAACATTGTTTGCGCTTCAGACAGACCTTGAAATACCCTCTCAGAAACCGCTTAAACCTCAGATTTTCGAAATTGGAAGAACCGGTGCCATACATCTTGCATCACTTGATGTAGATTTTCTAAATGACTGGATAAAAAATACAGAGACATACCCGACTAGCTACACGTCGGTGAGTAGTGAATGTACGGAAAATTCTTTATTCTCATGTGTTGAACGTAATCGCCAGGAGGATAAAGAGAAAAATTTAGAAATCTGGATTTTAGGCTGTACCTTCATTTTTGTGGGATTTATATCTCTTTCTTTTGTTTTTTATCAACCTATTCAAGAAGCATTCTTTAAGCCAGAGGAAAGGACAAAGAACATTACCTTTATGGTGATCTTTTTTGTTTTATTATTGTTGATTATATTGGGAATCTTCGAAGACAATGCTCCCCTTAAGAATAATGGAGAGCCATTCTTTTGGATGGAAGGCGTCAGCACATGGCCCAATCTGGTTATCAGATTTCTCGGCCTTGTGACTATACTTTTTGTATTCTTATATTTTCTTAAGAAAAAATCGAATGGGGCTAAAAAAATTGAGACAGAATTCTGTCTTAGTGAATATCAGTCAGACAAGTACGTCGAAAAAACCTCTTTAAGTCAAATTTTGCAAGGACCAGTTCTAGAAGTCGAAGATCCAGTAAAACTAAATGTCAATGCATTATGGTTAAAGTATCGAGGTATAACTGATTTGTCAAAATCAAGAATACGTTTATGGCTAATAGGTGCCGCGATCATTCCCCTCGGCTTAACTTTGACGTTATTCTATTTTGGTTACTTGAATTTTCCCACTCGCGGTGAAATTACACGTAATCTACACTATATTTTTTCAGCTTTACAGTTTCTCTTTTTATGGTTCTTGATTTTCTGGGTGGGTTATGAAGTCAATGCTTGCAGAAATTTTATCGATTGCCTTAATTCAGATGAAAATAGGAACAATACAAAGAATCAATCAAATGAAGAACCGATTGCCTGGCCGCCAAGTTTACTGCACAAGAAAAGTAAGGAAACAAGAATTGCAAAAGCCGAGCTGGAGCCTTATGTTCGCTTTTTATTAATCACAAGAGCGACAGAACGTATCAATAGTTTGATTTATATTCCTTTTATTTTGATGCTCCTGATCATCGTAGGGCGTAGTAACATATTTGATAACCTGGGGCTTTCTCCTGCTTTGATTGTTGTTTTTTTAAGTGCTTTAACTTATCTAACCATGGCTACCAGCCTATTGCGAATTTCGGCAGAGAAGCAATGCAATGAAATATTGAATTTTTATGATAGTTATCGTTCCGAATGGGGTGATTTGTTATACAACAATAAAAATAATATTGATCTGCTAAGGGCAGATATTCGCAGCAAAAAGCAAAGTATATTTGCTTCTTTCTTTCATCGACCAACTGTAATCGCAGCTCTCTTGCCTGGAGGCGGGATAGGCTTAGCGCAGATTATTGAATACTTGTACAATTGATGTTCTTCAACTCTAATTTCTCTGGGATTTTTAATTCAAATGACAATGTTTGCTGGTATATCGAGATGTTTACAACCGAGTGTTAAGTTTTCCCCAGTTTTGTTTTTTTTAGTAGCAATGAGCACTAATGCAGCCAATTTTATTACCGACGAACATCAGCTTTCTGTGAAAGAAAAACGAGCCGGTGAGGCTTATTATCGTGAAGATATGAAATGGATGGTTTATCAAGCAGAAGTGGCTGATGACAATCCGTTTTATCAGATTTTTCTGAAAAATATCGCGAGTGGGGTAGTGCAGCAAGTGTCGCCAGGCAGCGGTAAAACCACTTGTGCCTGGGTTCATCCTTTGCAGGAAAAAGTTTTATTTTCTTCCACTCATCAGGATCCTGGTGCGAAAACTAAGATGATCGCCGAGATTGAAAGAAGGAAATCCGGCGAGCGGCAGTCGTATGCATGGGATTACGATGAATATTACGATATTTATGAGACCGATTTCTCCGGTGGAAAAATTCGTAATCTGACCAATGTACTGGGTTACGACGCTGAAGCATCCTGGTCGCCCGACGGCAAGCTTATCGCTTTTGCTTCCAATCGCAGAGCTTACAGCGAAAAATTATCCGATGAAGAAGCTGCGCTACACAAGGCTAATCCATCTGCATTGATCGATATTTATATTATGGAAGCCGATGGTTCCAACGTGAAAAGATTGACTCATGGTAACAGCTATGATGGCGGCCCATTTTTTAGTCCGGATGGAAAAAGAATTGTTTGGCGCCGCTTTTCGGGAGGTGGTCGTGAAGCTGAGATTTTTACGATGAATATCGATGGTTCCGATCAAAAACAAATCACACGCCTGAATATGATGTCCTGGGCACCTTTCTATCATCCTTCCGGGAAATACATTATTTTTGCCACTAATTTGCATGGACATCGTAATTTTGAACTTTACATTGTCGATGTGGATGGCCAAAAAGAGCCTGTACGGGTAACGGATAAAGAAGGCTTTGATGGCCTGCCAGTATTCACACCGGATGGTCACTATCTGACCTGGACCAGTGATCGTACGCCCGAGAAAAAAGGCCAACTTTTCCACGGAAAATGGGACCATCAAAAAGCATTAGAGAGTCTTTCTCTGAAGTAACGGAGGCCTGATGGATAATTGCAAAGAGAAGTTGTTTAAATGTTAGTAGTTAGAGTGGCTGGTAGTATTCAAAATGAACGAGATGCGCGGATTCTTCGGCTTTGAGTCTAAACCATAGAATCTGCGCATCATACCTGCAGTCTGTTTTTGATTTGCGTAGAGTGAACCCTCACAATTGACATGGTCAAGTGTAAGAAATCTCAGTGTTGTTTACAGAGAGGTTGATTGAAATAAGCGAAGAGTATTTCATAAGGGGTAGCATTATTCAAACTCTTATGAGGCTTAACGGTATTGTAGAAGTTAATGAAACGGAGAAGCTGAATGCGTCGATCGAAGCTGTCTTTAAAGTGAATCTTGCTGCATCAAGGTGCGGATGACTCGCTCTGCTTTACCGTTGGTTTG
>JAMXAE010000073.1 GCA_024281695.1 Nitrosomonas sp.
GATTATATGGTACCTGCGGCGTTTGTATGGCTTGATTGTTTACCACTCAATACTAATGGAAAGATAGACCGAAAAGCACTGCCACAACCTGATGTAGATACCCAATTTGCCGATCGATATGTGGCACCCCGTACGCATACCGAGGAGGCGATTGCTCTGATCTGGGCTGAAGTATTGGGACTTGAACGGGTTGGTATTCATGATAACTTCTTCGAACTCGGTGGGCATTCGCTCCTGGCAACCCAGATTATAGTGAGAATACGCATAGCATTTGCCATTGATCTTCCACTAAGTATTTTGTTTCGTGCACCGACTATTGAACGTATATCGCCGTCAGTAGAGGAAGCTGTCCTCAATAGCATTGAATCAATGACGGAATCGGAAGCTGAATACGTTCTTGAAGCAGAAAATAATTAGGGATACGAAAGGGTAGATTATGGAAATATTAAATAAAAATCGGGCGGATCGCGTAGAACTGACTCCAGCCAAACGTGCACTTCTCGAGATGCGTCTAAGAGGCAAAGCCCCTCAGCGAGGCGTAGCCCAGACACTAGAACGGCGCCCTGATGATGCCAATATTCTACTTTCTTTCTCCCAGCAGAGACTTTGGTTCTTGCATCAGATGTCGCCAGAGAGCGCAGTCTATAACATGCCAGCTGCATTTCGTCTTGAAGGAGCATTGAATACGTCTGTATTGGAAGAAGCCTTTAATGCAGTGATAAATCGCCATGAAATTCTCCGCACTACTTATGATGAGATTGCAGGAGAGCTAGTAGTGAGGATCAATCCACCTTGTCGGAAGACATTATCAATTGCTAGTCTTCAATCTCTAAAGAAAGAAGAGCAAGATGCTTATATAAAATCACTGGCAAATGAGCAATCCAATCAACCTTTTGATCTTCAAGAAGGTCCGTTAATCCGAATCCAGCTACTAAAACTATCTGACTTTAATCATGTTCTGTTAGTGACTTTGCATCATATTGTATGTGATGGCTGGTCAGTAGGGCTTTTTATGCGTGAAATGGCGGAGCTTTATGATGCAATATTGAATAACCGTCCGGCCATGCTTCCAGATTTACCTATTCAATATGCTGATTTTGCTTACTGGCAGCGGCAAAGATTGCAAGGGGAGACATTAACGCGAGAATTAGAGTACTGGCAGCAACAGCTGGCAAATATGTCGATACTGGATTTCCCAAGCGATCACCCTCGTGCAGCAACTCCTTCCTATCAAGCAGCTTTTCAGCCATTTAGTTTGTCCGAGGAAATAACATCTCGGCTTAAAGCGTTGAGCCTGAATCTTGGGGTGACGCTGTTTACCATCTTATTTGCTGCATTCTCGATTCTGCTCCAACGCTATACCGGACAGCTAGATATTGTGACTGGTACGGTGATAGCAAACCGGAGTCGGCCTGAGATTGAGAACTTGATTGGCTTTTTTGTCAATGCTTTGCCACTACGATTAAATTTAAGTGGTAATCCTACATTTACTGAATTACTGAAACGATCAAGCAAGGTTGTGCAGGAAGCCTATGATCATCAAGATCTTCCTTTTGACCGATTGGTACAGGATCTTAAACTTCCTCGAGACACCTCACGCAATCCAGTTTTTCAGGTCAGTCTTTCACTAGACAATACACTCCAAGTTTCCGCAGCATTAAATGGGCTGCGGATTTCTGCTCTGGAAAATAGTATTGATACAACGCAATTTGACCTTACTGTGCATTTCGCAGAGCAAGATGGAAAATTAACTGGTTTAGTGGCCTATAACACAGCTCTTTTTTCGAGTATCAGGATGCAACGCTTATCCTGGCATCTTGAGAATTTGATTGCAGCAGTAGTTAGCCAGCCAAACAAGAGGCTCTATGAGTTTTCTATGTTGACCGAGTCTGAACTCCAGCAATTAACGTTTGAATGGAATAAAACCAGAGTAGATTATCCAGACGATCAGTGCATTCATGAATTGTTTGAGATGCAAGTAAAGAACAATCCGGATTTAGCAGCAGTGGCGTTTGAAGATGAGCAGATAACGTATGCACAGCTCAATGCGAGAGCTAATCAGCTAGCACGTTATTTACGGAACTTGGGAGTAAGACCAGAAACTGTGGTTGGGATTTGTATTGAACGCTCTTTAGATATGATTGTAGGAATTCTGGGCATACTCAAGGCAGGGGGCGCCTATTTGCCAATTGATCCTAGTTACCCCAAAGAGCGGAAATCTTTTTTACTGACGGATAGTGCTCCGCTTGTATTGTTAACGAGGGTTCCATTACTTGATGGATTATTCCCGAGTAATATTGAATGTGTGTGTCTGGATCGAGATTGGTCATTGATAGCAGAACAATCACCAATGAATCTTTCATCGGCATGTGTTTCGTCCAATCTGGCCTATTTAATCTATACCTCGGGTTCGACGGGAAAGCCCAAAGGAGTTGCTGTTACTCACCGAAATGTAGTGCATTCGACTACAGCGCGACTTGATTACTATAAAACTCCGGTCAAATCTTTCCTACTACTATCTTCGTTTGCTTTTGATAGCTCTGTTGCTGGGATTTTTTGGACTTTAAGTCAAGGTGGATGTTTGTGCTTGTTGCAAGAAAATAAACTTCTTGAACCAGTGGAATTAATCAACAAAATAATTGAGAAAAGGATTACGCATCTTTTGTGTTTGCCCTCTTTTTACCAGTTACTTCTTGAGCAAGGAAGAAGTAATCAGATGGACTCACTTCGTACAGTCATTGTGGCTGGTGAGGCTTGTACATCGAGTTTAGTTGAGAGTCATTATGAGGTTTTAACTGAGACTACATTGTTCAATGAATACGGTCCGACGGAGGGAACTGTTTGGGCCAGTGTAGAGCAGCTAAGACCAGAGGATTCACAGGGCGTGGTTTCGATTGGTTACCCAATTAACAATGTGGAGATATATATACTAGATGCTTCACTTAGCCCAGTTCCTCCAGGTATCAAAGGAGAACTCTACATTGGAGGTGCCGGGTTGGTGCGGGGTTATATGCAGCATTCGGATCAAACAGCTGGCAGATTTATTCCTCATCCTTTTAGTCGTGAAGGTAAATGCCTTTATAAGACGGGTGATTTGGCTCGCTGGCAATCGGATGGAAGCATCGAATTTTTGGGGCGCATGGATAATCAAGTAAAGATTCGTGGTTTCCGGATTGAGCTGGGGGAAATAGAGGCAGTTCTGATGCAGCAACAGCAAATCAAGGAGGCAGCGGTTGTTGTGCGAGAGTATGCCCCCGGTGATTATCGTTTGATTGCTTTTTGCGTGCCCGATTCCACCAATTGTTCAGAGCTGAATGGAACCTCTACTATACCTGATAGCGAAAGTATCAGGAGCCTATTGAAGGTGATTTTACCTGGACACATGGTACCTTCTGGAATTGTTTTTTTAGATTCTATGCCATTAACTCCTAACGGAAAGATTGATCGAAATAGGTTATTTACGAAGGATGTCGATCAGCTATTGATGCATCAGTATGAGGCGCCACGTAATCATACCGAAGAAATATTAATTCAAATTTGGTCAGATATTTTAGGTATCGATCAAATTGGGATTCATGATAACTTCTTCGAGCTTGGCGGCCATTCCTTTCTTACTGTGCAAGTAATTCGAAAAATAAACGCTCAATTTAATCTGAACTTGCCAGTGGCTCAGTTTTTTGAGCGAGCAACGATAGCCCAATTGGCAGAGCTTATAATTGAAGATGGGATATCTTTTTCTGGACTCGATTCAGGTCATGTTGATTTAGTGAAAGAAGCTCAACTTAATGCTGCCATTCAGCCTCAAGGTAATCTTAAGTCTTATGTTCTTAGACCAAAAGAAATATTCTTGACAGGAGCTACGGGGTTTTTAGGTACGTTTTTGTTGCATGAGTTGCTACAACAAACGTCAGCCAAGGTACGTTGTCTCGTACGTGCGAAATCAGAACAGGAGGCTTATGCTAGATTGCGGCATGGATTAGAACAATATGGAGTATTCGATCCACAATTAATGGATCGAATTATTCCTATGTGTGGTGACTTATCCAGTCATCAATTGGGTTTCTCATCCGAACAATTCGATGAGCTAGCCGAGAAAGTTGAATCGATTTATCACAATGGTGCGCTGGTTAATTTTGTTCAGTCCTACGGAGTAATGAAGGCAACCAATGTTTTGGGGACTCAAGAGGTATTACGCTTGGCGTGTACTGGAAGAATAAAACCGGTGCACTATATTTCCACATTATCCGTATTCGGAACTGGAACATCAGTTAGCGCAGATGGTTTCTCGGAAGATGATTTCTTAGATCCTAATTTTGACTCAGAAGATGGTTATGGCCAGAGCAAATGGGTTGCAGAGCAGTTAGTAAGGGTTGCTTCGAGTCGTGGGCTACCTGTCACAATTCACAGGCCTGCTACTGTCGCGGGACATAGTGTCAGTGGGGCTTGGAATACAGATGATTTTCTTTGTCGACTAATTAGAGGTTGTATTGATATAGGAAAAGCACCGGCATTACAAATGAATTTCGATATTGTTCCTGTCGATTATGTTAGCAAAGCTATTGTATATCTTTCTGGCCAATCACAGGCTATTGGCAAGACGTTTCATTTTAGTAATAAATTCCCAGTTAAGAGCGAAGACTTGGTTGATTGGATCAATGCTTTTGGTCGTAAGGTGCAACGAATATCTTATGCGGAGTGGCGTAAGGATGCCATGACTGTTGCCGAGCAATCTATTGGCCATCCTTTATACCCATTACTTTCGATGTTTCCGGTTGAAATGACCAATGAAGTTAAATCGATAGATATACAAAAAGAATATAGTACTGCTAAAACCGAAGAAGCTCTCTCGGGTAGCGGAATTCAATGCTCTGACGCAAACTGTACATTGTTTAATGTTTATTTGTTGTATTTGCAACGTAGCGGGATGCTGGCAGAACCAATGCCTCAAGACAGTTTTGTGTGCTCTGCTGTTGGTGGAAGTTAGCTATCAGTCGAATTTATTTTAAGCAAGGACCTCAGTCAATGGCGAGTATTGTTTTTGTTTTAGCTCCATCGGTAGCTTCCCTAAACTCTAGTCTCAAATTAGCTAAAACTCTTCGATCTTCTGGGCATCGGATAAATTATGTTGGATTGGCTGATAGTGAGGAACTCGTTTGCGCGAATAAAATGCCATTTATAAAAATTTATGAGCGATGGTTTCCAAAAGAGTTTGGAAATAAAGAGGATGTTATTACGTTGCCCATCGACTCTCTAAATAAGAAAACAGTACAGACCGGTGTATCAAGAGAACAAGCATTTTTTTCGGCTATCTTGAGAGAAGAAGATACTGAGTTTCAGGACACTATGGATAGCTTGAGGCCTGATCTTGTTTTGTATATTCATGCTGACTCGCTCATGATAGTTCTCGCATTACTTGGGCATTCACTCGGTTTAAATGCTGCTTATTTGCGAGACATGCTCGGGCGTTCTGAGCATAAAGGGGTGCCACCCATCTGGACAGGGATCATTCCATCAGCATCGATATATTCGTGGTTAAGCACGCAAATTGCATGGCGGAAGTACGATTTCTATCGGTTATATGAAAGGCTTTTCTTTCGGAATGGTTTTGAGGGAATGGTCAAAGAATTGGCAAAAAAGTGTCAATACTCCTGGTCAAGGGTAGATAAGGGAGGTTTGCCTCCTTACACGCTTGAGTTACCAGAGTTAGTATTGTGTCCAAAAGGTTTTGATTTTCCACATTCAGATAAACCTGGGCGTCATTATATAGAGGCCTCAATTGATTTAGATCGTAATGAAGGATCATTTGATTGGGGTGCTATCGATGAGAAACTTCCTTTAGTTTACTGTGCATTGGGAACAATAAATTGGTTCTCAGTGGATCGATATCTCGCTTTTTATCAATCTGTTATTGACGTGGCCCGGCTACGGCCCGATTTACAATGGATTCTGGTCATTGGAAAAGCGATACCAAGGCACTTAAATGAAGTTCCTCCGAATGTAGTTATTGTAAATTTTGTTCCGCAGCTACAAATGCTTAAGCGAGCTAGGATAATGATTACTCATGGTGGGACAGGAACAATAAAAGAATGTATTTACTATGGCGTTCCAATGGTGGTGTATCCATTGGGATGGGATCAGTATGGAAATGCAGCCAGGGTTGTATTCCATGGAATGGGTGTAAGGGGGGATTTCCTGAACGTAGCTGCGGAGAAAATGAAAACCTTGATAGAAAGAGTTGACGGCGATCCCCGTTACCGTCAGCAAGTAAAGCTTATGCAGGAAAAATTTCACGCGGCAGAAGATGCTCAATTGGGTTTGAAAATGATTAACGAGTTATTGCAAAGGCAAGCTCAAACTATTAAATTTTAAATCGATGTGTCTTAAGTAAATTCAAGATATAAAAGGGTAGCAATTATGATTATTCTAGGTTTCCAAGCTGGCTTCGACCCAGTTTACTCACGCGGTGTTTTAGGTGAAATCTGTCACGATTCATCGGCTGTTATGATTAAAGATGGTGTGCTTCTGGCAGCCATTGAAGAGGAAAGAATGGATAGAATTAAACATTCCAACAAAGTGGCGTCTCTGGCTGTCAGTGCATGTATGTCAAGAAATAGTATTACTGCAAGTGATATCGATAAGATTACCATTCCCTGCATAGAATCAAGCGCTGATGCTTATATTAGAAGAGTTCTTTTCCCAGAAACGAATACAGAAGTAAAAGGGGTACGTGAACTAGCACATGAGATGTTTGATAAATATATGGGGTTTAGTATTCCTGATAAAAAGCTTGTTTTTGTACCGCACCATCAGGCTCATGCAGCAAGTGCTTACTATTGTTCTGGATATAATAACGCCCTTGTTTTAGTGTTGGATGGCTCTGGTGATGTTTTTTCTGGTATTGCTTGCAGCGTAAATGACGGTGTATGGAAAAATCTTAGGGAATTTTCTGTTCCCAAATCTTTGGGGGAATTCTATTTATGTGTAACCAGATATCTTGGTTTTAGTTTATATGATGAATATAAAGTAATGGGTTTGGCGCCTTATGGAAATGCGAGTAAGTATAAAAAACTATTCCGTCAATCGTACAAGCTGCTGCCAGAAGGTGAATATGAAATTCTTGGTAATCTCGAAGATCTACTTTGTGAAGTCGGATCTAGACGTCGAAAAGGAGATCCTGTTACTCAATACCATAAAGATATTGCGGCAGCTTTACAGAATGCGCTGGAGGACATCGTATTTCATTTAATAAAATATCTTCAGAAGGAAACCGGACATCGGCAGTTATGCCTTGCGGGAGGCGTTGCGCATAACTGTACTTTAAATGGAAAAATATTATATTCGGGTCTGTTCGATGAAGTTTTTGTGCAGCCAGCCGCGCATGATGGAGGTCTGGCACTGGGTGGGGCACTATTTGCGCACTATAGCGGAGAAGAAGAAAAAGGAAAACAATATCAACCGCCGCCACCACTTGAGCATGTCTATCTAGGTACTAATGTTGGTTCTAATGACACAATCAATAAGGACTTGATTGCTTGGAAGGATTTTATTGAATTTGAACTTGAATCTGATATCTCGGACAGAGCTGCGCAGATTCTCGCTGATGGGGCGATTATTGGGTGGGTGCAGGGGCGCGCAGAATTTGGTCCTCGAGCATTGGGTAACAGAAGTATTCTCGCAGATCCAAGACCTGAAGAGAACATGAGTATCATCAATAAAATGGTAAAAAAACGGGAATCGTTCAGACCTTTTGCGCCTGCTGTACTAGAAGAATATGCGCAAGATTATTTTGAAATTCCACGTAAGAATATGCGATTTCCTTTTATGACTTTTGTACTCAAGGTACGAGAAGATAAGCGTAAATTGCTAGGAGCGACTACGCATGTGGATGGTACGGCACGTATTCAAACGGTATCGAAAAAGGCCAACGAATCTTTTTGGTCTCTCATTGATAATTTCCGTAAGAAGACAGGAGTACCAGTACTTCTGAATACTTCATTTAATAACAATGCCGAACCCATCGTTGACTCTGTGACTGATGCGATAGTCTCTTTTTTAACAACAGATCTTCATTATTTGGTTATTGGAGATTACCTGATCAAGAAGAAAAATGTTAAATCGAAACAGTTTCTACAAACCATTCTCTCAGTACCGCTATTCTGTACTTTGGCGCAATTTAGGAAATTTCATTCTTCTTCTGAAATGTCTTGGGTGTGTGAGTTACGGAGAAACTATGATACGAGGTGGGTGCTGCCCATTTCCCCCGAAGCTTATCGGATTTTGTCGCAAGCAGATGGAAGAACACCGTTGAATGTACTTTTCCGCGAGTGCAAGATAAGCAGAGAGATTCAAACTACGGTGATTGAAGAAATTAAAACACTTTGGTCATCGCGGTCAATTATATTAACGCCCGCATAAACGTATGTACTGTTTACTTATCTCGACTTATAAAATGGGAATAATCGTGTGATATGACAGCAGCGACTCGTTTTACTTCTATGGACATAGTTATTCATCTTCTGTCGCGTTCGCGCATCAGCATAGTACTAGGTGTGGTGACAGGCATCGTGAGCGGATTGGGAAGTGCGGCACTGATTGGTTTAATTAATACAGAAGTGCATACAACCTCATTGGATTTTGGATACGCTCCTTGGATATTTGGAGGGCTGGGATTTCTAGTTTTATTTACCCATATCACTTCAGCAGTCATTGTGATGCACGTTGGGCAGACGGCGGCGCGTGATTTACGCATGGAACTGAGTCGTCGCATTATGAATGCGCCACTATGTTTATTGCAGAGATTGGGAGCTCCAAGATTGATGGCAAACCTCACTGAGGATGTCAGTGTGCTCGTCGATGCGTTCCAGCTGATTCCTTATATGTGCATTAATATCTCTTGGGTGCTTGGCTGCTTGGTTTATCTCGGATGGTTATCATGGAATTTATTCATTCTGGTCGTCGTTGTTATTACGTTGGGAGTAGTTATCTATCGACTAAGCGCTATGAAAGCGATCGGGCCTTTACGAGCTGCCCGAGAACAGGATGATGCTCTATATGCGCATTTCCGGGGGTTGATACAAGGTATTAAAGAAATTAAATTGCATCGCCGACGGCAGGATGCATTTCTTATGGATCTTTTATATCCTACAGCAGAGGCGTGTCGTCAAGGAAACATATCAGCAATGACAGTTTTCACATTTGCAGCAACTCTTGGAACAGCCATTCTATATTTTCTTATTGGTATTATTGTCTTTGAAACGAGCACATGGGAAAGTATTACTCAAGAAATCGTGATCGGATATACTTTGACGGTTCTTTATATGATGTCGCCATTGACAGCAGTGATCAGTGGATTACCCACACTTAGTCGAGCGAGTATTGCATTAGGAAAAATCAACCACTTGAGAAAAGAATTGGTGGATCAATCGGAAGACTTAAATGGATGCACGCCAACCGTACTGTCTACACATCCTGGATTACTAGAATTCATTGAAGTTACACACCGCTATAAACGTGAGGGAGATGAGCGTAATTTTACATTAGGTCCTTTGAATCTTACTTTGCAGCCTAGTGAGTTAGTCTTCATCACAGGCGGTAATGGTAGCGGGAAATCGACACTTGGGTTGCTGCTAGTTGGATTATATAATCCTGAGGGCGGACAGATCAGACTTAATAATGCAGTTATTTGCGGTTCGAACAGTGAATATTACCGTCAACAGTTTTCGGTAGTTTTCTCGGATTTTTACCTTTTTGAAAGCTTGCTTGGTTTGGTGGGAAGTGATTTAGATGAGCGGGCACAAACATATTTAACCAAACTTCAACTGAACCATAAAGTGAAAGTTGAAAATGGTATCTTCTCCACAATTGAACTTTCACAAGGGCAGCGTAAACGTTTAGCGCTGGTAACAGCTTATTTAGAGGATAGGCCATTTTATGTGTTTGACGAATGGGCTGCTGATCAGGATCCACTTTTTAAAGAACTCTTTTATACGGTGATACTGAGTGATCTCAAGGCGCGTGGAAAAACTGTTGTGGTGATTACGCATGACGATCACTATTTTCATTTGGCTGATCGTTGCATTCGTTTAGAAGATGGGCTTATCGTGGAAGGCGTGCCGCCGATTAGGAAAGAACAGACACACACTATTCGCCATGATATGGGTGATGTGTCCGCTCAAGAAATTAATCCTCTTTAACTCACTATTCTGTATAGCGTACCGGGTGATGCTATGTGCTTAATCGAACATGTCTATCTATAGACAACCATCTCGACTGATAACTTGGAAGTTTCGAGTAAGACTGCTTACTCAGAACTTGCTTAGATTTTTCTTAATTGTTGTTGCATCAGTCAGTGGTGCTATCTATCTAAGTTTGTATCTTTCACTCGGTGATAGTGATACTGAGAGGTCGGTGCATGGACTTATCGAGCCTGTTATGGTGAAGATAGATCAATTCGGAGTTCCTGTTATTACTGCAGAGTCGCATTTAGATGGCTTCAGAGCGCTGGGTTATATGGCCGCACGCGATCGCTTGTTTCAGATGGATTTATTAAGAAGGCGTAGTTCCGGTAGGCTTTCAGAGATTTATGGCGAAACAATGGTTTCTTTGGATATGGGACAACGAGTATTGGGATTCGAAGGCGTAGCAACGGAAATAGTTCAACATTTACCCGCTACTCAACGAGAAGTATTGGAAGCATATGTCGAAGGAGTGAATAGTGCTATCGAAGGTATGGCTATATTACCTTTTGAATTTGTTTTACTAGGATACCGTCCCGAACCGTGGCGTATGGAAGATAGTCTGCTTGTTTTATTGGCTATGTTTCAGGACCAGAGCAATTCAGAAGATGAAGAACGCATGTTAAGTGTGATGGAACAGGCATTACCTACAGAAGTATATAAATTTTTAACACCCATGACAGATCCGTATACTCGGGTAGTTCTGGAAGAAGAACAGCTCTCTGATGACGATTATACGGTTCCCACGGAATCGTTAGTTTCCTTGCTCAAACAGAATGACCTACTTGAGAAGCAAACAAATATAGTGCAATTCCATCGCATGCGAGCAGCATCTAATGCATGGGCTGTGGCGGGTAGTAAGACAAAAGATGGACGAGCTATTCTTGCGAATGATATGCATACTTCGATTTCAGTACCTAATGTATGGTATCGATGTCATCTAAGAATTGACAATATTGAGATTGCCGGCGTAAGCCTTCCTGGGGTACCTCTAATAATAGCCGGAGCTTCTCGTCATTTGGCGTGGGGAATGACGGCATTGGTCGCGGATGTGTTGGATCTAGTAAAGATTGAGATAAATCCTGAAGACCATAGTGAATACCTGACTTCTGAGGGTTGGAAGTCCTTTGGAATTAGGCGCGAGATCATTCGAGTCAAAGGCGACCTAGAGCAGGAGATAGATGTTAAAACCACAGAGTGGGGGCCTATCGCACTCAAGCCGCTATTGAATCAACCTGTGGCTATCCGCTGGACTGCATTGGATCCAGTCACTATCAATATAGGACTTCTCGATATCTATCAGGCGGAAAATTTGGAAGAAGGGATTGCTATTATTAATGGTACTGGAGGACCGCCGCTTAATGTCATTCTTGCAGATCATATAGGCCGAGTTGCCTGGACCACAATGGGACGCTTACCACTGCGTATGGGATTCGATGGCACTACAAGCCGATCTTGGTCGGATGATTCAGCGGGGGGATGGGTAGGTTATATTTCGCCGCAGCAGCTTCCCCGCGTCGTCGATCCGGCTAGAGGTTTTGTTGTAAATGCTAATAACCGGAGTGTAGATCAGAACTATCCGTTTACGGTAGGTCATGCATTTGCAAATGGCTATCGTGCATATCGCATAACTGATTATCTTCATGAAATAGATTTCATTGATGAAGATGAAATGTTTCAGTTGCAACTTGACACTAGGGTCGGAGTGTATGGGTTTTACCATGATATTGCGCTGAATGTGTTGAACTCAACTCCACTTTCAAATCGACCAGAGTTTGTGGAGATGCGTAATTATCTTGAACAATGGAATGGGCAAGCAAATCTAGAAAGCAAAGGTCTTGCTATGCTGATTCAATTCAGGATAGCACTAGCTCAGGTTTTACTAGAACCGATTCTTCATTCTTGTCGCATGCTTGATAAAAATTTTGAATATGGTTGGGCACATATCGATATTCCTTTACAAGCTTTATTACGCGAGAAGAATTTAGAACTGTTGTCAAATCAAGAACAGCTCAGATATTCAAACTGGGATACGTTTCTATTGGCTATACTTGAACAAACTGCCCAAAAACTAATGGATAAATATTCAACTCGATCATTAGCTGAACTGACATGGGGTAAAGTTAATATAGCTGATTATGTTCATCCATTGAGCCAAGGGATTGCCGGTGCAGCATTTTTTCTTAATTTTCCTAGAGATTCGTTGCCAGGCTGCGATTTTTGTGTACGGGTCAATGGCGAATCGTTTGGTGCTACCGAACGGCTTGTAATTTCTCCAGCACATTGGAAAGATGGAATTCTTCATACTCCTGGAGGGCAATCCGGCCATCCACTTTCTGAACATTACAGAGATCAGCATCGTTATTGGGTAAATGGACAGTCAATAGGTTTTGTTTCAGAGGAGTATAAGCGTTACTTAAAGCTCATACCCGTTGCACAAAATCACAGTAATGAATGACTGATCATTAAATTCATTGTGCCATTTTCCCTTGTTTGATTGTGAATAATGTTCAACGATTATCCTTACCCAAAGCGGTTCCTACTGGCACTGAAGTGTGGCTGCTAAAGTTAAATTTGCAAGCTCCTCTATCGAGTTCTGATTTTTTACTATTGAGCGAATTTGAGCGTGCTCGTGCACTGCGTTTTCACACTCACGCAGATCAAGTTCGTTCAACTGCAACACGCGCTGCTTTAAGAAGATTACTTGTAGCAAAAGTAGCAGGGCTACCAAGTCAATTGAAATTTGTGATGAATAATTATGGAAAGCCATATTTGCAGGGCGTCACAGGTATTGATTTTAATGTTTCTCATGCGGGTGAATTTGCATTGATAGCTATTTCAACCAATGGGCAGATTGGAGTAGATATCGAGAATTGCGATCGCCAATTAGATGTCAGGGCTTTGACTGAGTATGTTTTTACTTGCTCAGAACGACAAGATGAATTAGCAACTGCTAAAGATTTTTTTAAGCGCTGGGTAGTTAAAGAAGCTGTGTTAAAAGCAATAGGTGTGGGGATATCTGAGCATTTACAGGCTGTCTCTGTTTTCGCGGATGATAATGAGAGTTACCGGGTTACATGCGACCATCCTGAATGGTCAGGTATAAAAGCTTGGTCAATTGAAGTCCCCGATCATTATGCAGCAGCATTGGCAATAAATGTCGGCTAAAACAGAATCTTGCTTATGGCGCAACTTTTAAACAAAGAATTAAGGATGCGAGGTTCTGCAGGTATAGGATTCTTAGGAGATAGGTTGTTTACCTTAGC
>JAMXAE010000074.1 GCA_024281695.1 Nitrosomonas sp.
GGGTGCTGACGGGATCGAACCGCCGACATTCGCCTTGTAAGGGCGACGCTCTACCAGCTGAGCTAAGCACCCGGTCAGAAAGTGCGCTAGTTTACTGCATCTTTGAGTGCTTTACCAGCACTGAATTTAGGAACCTTTGCTGCTTTTATTTTAATGGCAGCGCCTGTACGTGGATTGCGGCCTGTACGCGCAGCTCTTGTACCTACTTTAAAAGTTCCAAATCCGACCAGAGTTACACTTTCATTCTTTTTAAGTGCTCCTTTTATTGCAGATAATGCTCCATCCAATGCACTGCCTGCTGAGGCCTTGGAAATTTTGGCTGATTTTGCGATAGCTTCAATAAGTTCGGATTTGTTCATATAATTCCCTTCTAAGTTAATGGTAATTAAATCACAAGCAAGTACTGCAAACGTTCTTATATCAAGCTGCCAGCGCTTGGTCAAGCAAATTAGGCTTTCCAGTTACATCATTTATTTAGCCACTTAACCGATTTAGCTTCAAATAATAATTTGCATTATTTATAAAATTTCATAAAAACAAATAACTAATTATCAAAAACTAAAATCTACTTGAAGTTTTATCAGCGCATTCAACATCAATAAATTTCTGTTTTCTGTTCGCGATTTAACAACACTTCAACTGCGCTTCTGGCTGATACACCTTCATGGAGGATACTGCAAACGGCTTGGGTAATCGGCATTTCGATATTCAATTGATTACCTAATTGCAGTACTGCCCGTGCTGTATGTACACCTTCAGCAACATGCCCCAACTCATTCAAGATATCGTTCAATGATTTTCCTTCGGCCAGCATCAATCCCACTTGCCTATTACGCGACAAATCACCTGTACTCGTCAGAATTAAATCACCAACCCCAGCCAGTCCCATAAAAGTCTTCATGCTTCCACCTAAACCAAGCCCTAGTCGAGTAATTTCCATCAATCCTCGTGTAACCAGCGCCGCACGTGCATTATGCCCAAACCCAATTCCATCAGAGATACCTGCCGCGATAGTAATTACATTCTTTATTGCCCCTCCCGTTTCCACACCAATCACATCTTGACTGGTATAGATACGCAATCTTGAGCTATGTAACTCAGCTGCTATTCTGCTGGAAAATTTGATATCTTTAGATGCTAGCGTTAACGCAGTCGGTAGTCCTTGCGCCACTTCTTCTGCAAAACTAGGGCCAGACAATACACCACAGTGTGGCCATATATCCGGATATTCTTCTCCAACAATTTGATGGGGTAATTGGGAAGTTTCTGATTCAAATCCTTTACACCCCCATATGATAGGCACTTTAATTTTGCTTACGACAATTGCGCGCAAAGTCTCACGCAAACCTGCGATGGGTACAACAACCAAAACGAGATCTGTATTGCTTAGTGCCTCATTAAGTACTGATGTAATTTTTAAAGATTCTGGCAATACATAGTCGGGTAAAAAGCTTTGATTAACTCGCTGACTATCCATTTCAACAGCATGGCTCGGATCTTTTGTCCACAAACTAATTTGATGCCGCGTAGATAAACTAATTGCTAAAGCCGAACCCCATGCACCGGCGCCCAATATGGCAATTCTCATGAACCCCAAACCTGATTGACCTTGACATAGCCAGTCTGTCCATCGAGATGCCGCACTTTTACCCAGCCCTTACTATCAGAGTCCAGCCATTCCATGGCAATGTTTTCTTCAGCTTGGAATACCAATGCTGAGTCTTGATCAGCTGATTTATGAATATCAACCAGCGGTGCTATTACAACAACGTAGCGCTGCTGGCTCAGCACTTTCTTTTCAACCCAGGCAAGACTACCGCTACTATCACGTATTTTTGCCCAACCTTCAACATTCACCACGACTTCAACTGGAAGATAAAGGCTTGCTACATATAGCTTATCGGCTTTAAGTGATGGCGCATCATACATAACAGTAGCATTCTCAGCTATCGAAAAATACTCTATTTCGGCAATAGCATGACCAGACACAAAAAATAAAGCACTCGTTAGCAACGTATTCACTCTGTTTCTTAGCCAAGATGAATTAATCAGCAAGCTTGTTCTCATTGATATATTTACCTCAATAATTTCAGTGTTCTCTAATGGGTATTTTTTCTGCTTTTCTTTGATGATAGATTGCTTCAAAATTTACCGGGTTAAGGATAACAGCTGGGAAACCAGCCCGTGTTACGACATCCGACACAACCTCACGTAAATACGGAAACAGAATATTAGGACAACCAATACCCAATATCGGATCTATTTCCTCATCAGATATATTGCGAATTCGAAAAATGCCTGCCTGCTGAACTTCGACCAGAAACATAATTCTATCTTTAATCTTAGCAGTTACTGTCACTGTTAACAGTACTTCATACAATCCTTCATCAATGCTCTGATCCTTACTTCCTAGTTGCATATTAATGTCTGGTGTATCCCTTTCCAAAAAAATATTGGGTGCATTAGGAATCTCCAAGGATAAATCTCTTACATAAATTTTTTCAATAGCAAAAACTGGTTGTGGTTGTTCGCTCATATTTACTCTACCAAGTATATTCAATTAGAAATTAAAACTTACTATAAACTGTAACCGCATCCAATCTAATCAGGAATCAGTAATACTGCCAATTCCCCTTTGTGATCAAGTTGCGCCAAATCGTCATAGCCACCAATATGCCTCTCCCCAATGTAAATCTGAGGAACCGTACGCCGGCCTGTTCTATCCATCATCTTAATTCGCTGTGCAGGATCTAGGTCAATACGTATTTTTTCGATATCCTGAACTCCTTTAGAGAGCAAGAGATTCTCCGCCATCTTGCAGTAAGGACAAAAACCTGTTGTGTACATAATAATCTTGGGCATCCGTCTTCTCTATCGCTTAACAATGGGCAAGCTCGCACGCTTCCAGGCATCAATACCACCCATTAAATTAAGTACCTGAGAAAAACCGTTCTTTTTTAGAACTAAACTGGGGCGATTTGATCGAATTCCTCCCTGATATATCATGACTATAGGTTTTTCCTTAAATTTCTCTAGCTCAGTCCAGCGCTCTTCAATCTTTTCAGATGGAATATGTTTTGAATTAGGCAAATGACCGGATGCATATTCACTATCATCCCGAACATCAAGGATCAAAGCATCTTGATGGTTGATAAGTTGCACAGCTTCTCGCGTATCGATTTCTTTGATACCACGCTGTGATACCAACGACCATAATAATAGTGAACCACTGACTATTGCTGTAATAACGAAAAGAAGATTCTCGATTCTAAGAAGAAAGTGGTCTTGCAATAATAATGATTCCATATACTTTTGTTTTATTTTTAAGATTTAAAGTGTAATTTTATCAGAAACAGGAAAATCACGAGATCCCATTAATTCACCAGTTAAGCTCACTCATATTAACATTAGGTGCAAGAATCTATAAAGAGTTATCATTTCCTCCAAAAGGTCTACTACTTGTATTATATTCGCGCAGAAAATCAGTTAGATGCTGCATTCCAGAATAAAATATAATAAAATATCAGAGGTTTTTACCTATTTGATAATTACTTTCCCTTTCACAAAAAGACTAATATGAAGAAAATTGTTCTCCTACGACATGGAGAAAGTACTTGGAATGAAGAAAATCGATTTACCGGTTGGACAGATGTTGATTTAACGCCTAAAGGTTTGCAAGAAGCTCAACATGCTGGGCAACTTTTACAAGAGCATGGCTTTGCATTTGATATCGCTTATACATCAGTTCTCAAACGCGCTATTCGTACCTTATGGATAGCTCTTGATGTGATGGATCAAATGTGGATTCCAATTCAACACACCTGGCGATTGAATGAACGACATTATGGGGCATTACAGGGATTGAACAAAGCCGAAACGGCAGTCAAATATGGTGATGAACAAGTCTTAATCTGGCGACGTAGTTATGACGCTAGACCACCTGCATTAACCGCCGATGATGCTCGTTATCCGGGTACTGATCCACGTTATCAAAATCTGGCTCATACTGACATTCCTTTAACTGAGTGCCTCAAAGATACTGTCGCAAGGTTTTTACCTTATTGGAACACAACTATTGCGCCTCAGGTTCAAGCTGGCAAAAGCGTAATTATCGTCGCGCATGGTAATTCATTACGGGCACTTGTTAAGTATCTGAATAATATGACTGAAGAAGAAATTCTAAGTTGCAATATTCCTACCGGCGTTCCATTGGTATATGAGCTTGATAATAATTTAAAACCAATTCAAAACTATTACTTAGGTAATCTATCAGAAATTCAGGAAGCTATGCAGATTGTTGCTAATCAAGGAAAATCGAAGGCTTGAGGCCATATAAATTATTTATTGATATAAATGGATGCAAAAAAACCGAATGCATTATTTTGACTAAATCATATCTGGCAACTAATACGTTTAATCTTATCTATATCCAATATTTGAAGTTAGCGCTGATTTGTGTTTTGGCATTTTCTTTCCCTCTTTCAGCTGCTTCTGATAATCAAGAGAATCTCAAAGCACTCCGTGAACGTATCCAATCATTACAAAAAGATCTGGCAAGTAACGAAACATTAAAACAGGACACATCAGTAGCATTGCAAGAAAACGAACGTGCAATCAATACTATTAATCACAGACTCGCTCAGCTCAGTGAGAGTGATCGACAAGCAAATGAATATCTGAAGCAACTACAAATCCAACACAAGCAAATTAACAATGAAATCGAAGCTGAAAGAAAACAATTAAAAGAACTTCTCTATCAACAATATCTAGGAGGACAACAAGATTACTTGAAGTTAATGTTGAACCAACAAGACCCTAATCAGATTGCACGTGATATTCATTATTATAAGCAACTTTCACTTGCCCGCTTAACCAGTATTCATAATCTTGAGAATAACCAGAACAAAATCGACCCCCTGGTTCAGATCAGTCGCAAAAAGAAAGAGGAAATCGCAACTATTCAAACCGAATATTCTGTACAACGCAAGAAACTTGAACAAGAAAAAAACAAACACCAGATCATGCTCTCGCAAATATCTGGTCAAATTACTCAGCAACAACAAGAAATCAATAAACTCGAAAGTGATGAAAAACGTATAACCAATCTAGTTAACGAGATCAACAAATTACTGGTTCAACAAAAATCTAAGAGCAGCCTGATTAACAATAAGCTCCCTGATGCTTCTACAACAGATGCTCCGTTCTCATCACTCAAAGGCAAATTAAATTTACCTGTGCGTGGGAAACTTATGAATAGTTTTGGTGGTCAACGTTCAGGTAAGCAAGTGACTTGGAAAGGATTGTTTATCCAATCACTCAACGGTAGTGATGTAAAAGCGATTTTTAAAGGTAGAGTTGTATTTGCCGACTGGTTGAGGGGTTTTGGTAACTTAATAATCTTAGATCACGGTAACTACTATATGAGTCTTTATGGCAATAATGAGACACTCCACAAAAAAGTGGGTGATATTATTCGAGGGGGCGATACAATTGCAACAGTTGGAAATAGCGGCGGTAATCTAGATTCAGGTTTATACTTTGAACTTCGTCATAAGGGTAAGCCATTCGACCCCTTGACATGGATAAAAATAGAATGAACGTATTAGCCATTCACATAAATTCGATCAGTGCGGAGATAGCATAATGAGTAGCGTAATTAAGAAAACAGGTTTAATTCTTATTGGTTTAATCACTGGAGTGATGCTCAGTCTAAATTTCTCTGCTATTGCCAAGAAAGACAATATAGAGGCAGTTCATCCGCTTCCTATCGAAGAATTACGTACATTCGCACAGGTATTCGGTCGTATCAAAAGTGATTATGTCGAAACTGTAGAAGATAAGAAACTGATTACCGAGGCCATTAACGGTATGTTGGTTGGACTGGATCCTCACTCATCTTATCTCGACAAAGATGATTACAAAGAACTCCAAATTGGAACACAAGGTGAATTCGGTGGTTTAGGCATTCAAGTCACCATGGAAGATGGAGTAGTCAAAGTTATTTCTCCGATCGAAGATACGCCCGCATTTCGTGCGGGTATCAAGACAGGCGACCTGATTGTTAAATTGGACGATACAGTGGTAAAAGGCATGACACTCAATGATGCTATCAAGCTCATGCGTGGCAAACCCAAAACTTCCATAAAAATCACTATTGTGCGAGAAGGTGAGTCAGAGCCGCTGATTTTTAATTTAATGCGTGACATCATAAAAATCCAAAGTGTTAAATCAAAAATGATTGAACCCGGCTACGCTTATATTCGTATTACTCAGTTTCAAGAACAGACCGGTGAAAACCTAGCGCAAGCCATCAAAACTCTCTTTGCTGAAAACACCGGTCCGATGAAGGGGTTAATCTTGGACTTACGTAATGATCCAGGTGGACTACTCAATGGCGCAGTCGCTGTTTCAGCAGCTTTTCTGCCCGAAAACGCATTGGTTGTCTATACAGAAGGACGTAGCGCTGATGCTAAAATGAAGTTACACGCCAACCCTGAGTATTATTTGCGTGGACCTGATGATGACTACTTAAAAGGATTGCCTTCAGAGGCAAAAACTGTACCAATGATCACACTGGTCAATGGAGGTTCTGCTTCAGCATCAGAAATTGTAGCAGGTGCATTGCAAGATCATAAACGCTCCGTAGTGATGGGATCACAAACCTTTGGCAAAGGATCTGTTCAGACAATATTACCACTAGGGAACAATACAGCGATTAAACTAACCACCGCACGGTATTTCACCCCCAATGGCCAATCTATCCAGGCAAAAGGAATTACGCCTGACATTCTGGATGAAGCAGAAGAAAGTGATGATCAGCGCTTACGTGAAGCGGATCTGAATCGTCATCTATCCAATGGCAAAAAATCAGACGCCAAAAAAGCTGACGCAACTACAGATAAAACAGCAGAAAAACCGATAAATAAAAAGAAAAGCAGTAAGAATAAAGACAAGAAAAATAAAACCCCTATCGAATTTGGTTCTGTTGAAGATGTTTTATTAACTCAAGCCATGAATTATTTTAAAGGTATTACTTCATCACCTGAAAAAAAGAGCGATGAAACGGATAGCTGATTACAAGGATCGTGAATGATAATCAGCTATTTCGGTACAGTCGCCATATCTTGTTACCACAAATCGATATTTCAGGACAGGAAAAACTCAATCAGTCAAAAGCATTAATTGTTGGTGCGGGTGGCTTAGGTTCCCCTGTCGCTATGTACCTCGCCGCTAGTGGGATTGGTAATCTGATCATCTGCGATGGCGATCAGGTTGATCTAACTAATTTGCAGCGGCAAATCATTCATGGCACTGATTCAATTGGTCTACCGAAAGTTCTCTCTGCACAAAAAACACTTTCCAGAATTAATCCAGAAGTAAACGTCATTGCAATACAAGAAAGGATTGACGAACCTAAGTTGTTACAGCTCGTAGCAGAAGTTGATGTTGTTATTGATGCAAGTGATAGCTTTATCACTCGTTATCATGTAAACCAAGCGTGCGTCACTCATAAAAAGCCTTTGGTTTCCGGGGCTGTGGTGCGTTTTGATGGCCAGATTTCCGTATTTGATCTACGCTACTCTGACAATCCTTGTTATCACTGCCTATATCCAATCAATGAAGATCAATCTGCAGAAGACATGCCATGCGCCATAATGGGAGTCTTTTCTCCTTTAGTAGGCATTATAGGCTGTATGCAAGCGGCAGAAACACTCAAAATTCTATTGGGTATCGGTAATAGCCTAAATGGTCGCCTACAATTATTGGATGGTCTCACCATGAATTGGCGCTCAATTAAGCTGCACAAGGATCCAACATGCCCAGTTTGTCACAATTTAGAATCAGAAAATACTAATACGAAGTAGTCACTAAATTTTTAAAGAAGCTTGGATGAAAGTAAAGTCAGTCGCTGTATCTCCCAATTCTCAATGGGATCACGCTTAAACCCACTTTTTACAAACTGGTACCAGCGACCAATGACATAACAAATCAATAAATTGGCGTGAGTCACAACATCAAGGTTGACATTAATTTTATGCTCACTCACAGCAAATCGTAACGCTTGTTTTAGAGTTATCTCTAATCGATCATGCAACTGATTAATCCGTAATTGTAAATATTCATTTTCGTTGATCAATACATCGCCGATCAAAATACGTGTCATACCCGGATTCTTTTGCGAGAAACCTAGCAATAGCAACAACAAACTTTCAATCTGCTTAACACCACATTTTTCCTCTTGCAAAATCTTGTTAATCAATACAAACAATGTTCGTTCGATAAATTCGATCAGAGCTTCAAACATCTGTGATTTGCTGGAGAAACAACGATACAAAGACGATTCCGAAATTTTAAGCTGAGCTGCTAACGCTGCAGAAGTGATCTTAACTCTCTGAGGATGTTCCAGCATCTCAGCCAGAGCTTGCAAGATCTGATCTTTTCTTTCGTTTGATTTTACTGACATGGATGCTTCAATCTGACAACCATAAAAAATAAATGTGACTACTGGAATATAAAGAAATCGACAAAGAAGCTTCTTTTTTCTAAGCAAAATTCCAATTGAGGAATTGGTAAGCATCAACCTCTGGAAACATTTCTATATTAACCAATGCTCTGAATTATCCAATCAATTGATAACGACATTTGGTTTATTGATTATAATTTTTCTGACCTGAGCTTCCTACCATGAATAATTCTCAAATCGTTGGCTTCTCTCTGGCCTAAATCACCACAATATCCGCATTCGTCAAGCTTAGTCCAACGCCAATTCTGGCAATCTGGATTGCAAGTGCGGCACCATTGCCATCAACATCGTATAGCAGTTTACCCGTCACATCGTTATAGATAATAAAATCATTTGCATCCAATGCTTGTGTACCAATTTTGAACTGACCAACAGCTAAAGTACCTGTTATCGCTAGAACTGTAAATGCCGCATTTTCCAACTGGATAGTATCATTAGCTATGTTATAGTCTGTAATCGTATCAACATGGCTCAATTTAGTAAATTTGAAAATATCATTCCCTGTTCCGCCAGTCAGTACATTATTACCTGCTCCACCATCAAGCGTATCATTGCCTGCGCCTCCCTTTAACTGGTTGGCAACATTATTTCCAGTAATAACGTTAGCTTGATTATTGCCTGTGCCGTTAATGGCCAACACACCTGTCAGCGTAAGGTCCTCAACATTGGCGGGAAGTGTGTAAGCCACACTACTGCTGACTTTATCAATACCTTCATTCAGATTCTCAGAGACAACTTCATTCACATTATCAACAATATAGCTATCATTACCCAATCCACCCAACAAGATATCCGCTCCAACACCTCCATTCAGTGTGTCGTTGCCACTTCCACCTTCCAACGTATCATTGCCCCTTCCGCCTTGCAGAACATCATTACCCCCCATCCCAATCAGTTTAGACGACGCAATCATCGAAGCAAGAACATTTATATGATCGTTGTTGACACTGCCCGTCAACGCGAGATCTCCAGTTGCTCTTCCATTCGCATCAAAGCGCTGGGCATAAACACCATCACCATCTCCATCTTGACCATGAGAATACCAAGTCACCACAAAGCCACCACCGGTCAATGCAGCGATTGCAGGGTGAAGTTGATCGCTGGCTGTATAAGTATTGATCGCAAACTCACCTCCTTGCGCTACTCCATGGGCATCATAGCGTTGCCCATAAATACCATAGCCACTACCATCCTGAACCAAAGATGTCCAAGTCACCACAAAACCGCCATCCGTTAAATTGGTAATTGCGGAAGAATTCTGAGATTTAGTTATCTGAGTACTAATCCGAAATTCACCGTCTTGAGCAACTCCACTGGCATTATAACGCTGTCCATAAATACCATAACTACTGCCATCCTGCCCCAAAGATTCCCAAGTTACAACAAAACCGCCATTGGTTAATCCAGTAACCGATGGACTAAATTGATCATCAATCGTATAGGTATTAACCCGAAATTCACTACCCAGCATCACGCCACTGGAATTATAGCGCTGAGCATAAATGCCACCACCACTACCATCCTGACCAGCAGAAATCCATGTCACCACAAAACCACCACCAGTTAATTGAGCAATCGAAGGCTCCCATTGATCGCTGGTCGTATGAGTATTAATCCGGAACTCACCCCCTTGCACCGCGCCATTAATATCATAGCTCCGCCCATAAATTCCACTACCATTTCCATCCTGACCATAAGACTCCCAAGTCGCCACAAAACCACCATCGGTTACGGCACTAACCGATGGTAATTGAAGCAGACCCGGCGTATAAGTATTGATCTTAAATTCACCACCTAGGGTCAATCCACTGACATCATAACGCTGACCATAGATATCACTGTCCTCTTGCCCCCCAGACTCCCAAGTCACGACAAAACCACCATCGGGCAGCGCTGTAATTGAGGATTTAGTTTGCCAGAAGATTTTATAAGTATTAACAAGGAATTCATTACCTTGCGCCACACCATTGACATCATAGCGCTGAGCATAGATACCTTCAAAACTACCGTCCTGATCCATAGAATCCCAGGTCACGACAAAACCACCATTATTTAGTGCAGTGATTGCAGGATCACGCTGATCGCTGATCGTATAAGTATTGACCTTAAATTCTTTAAAAAATAGAGTCGTAGAATTTTGAACATCTCCATCAGCAAAACGGATAGTTTCAATACCTGACAACGTATCGATGCCCTCATTACCATCGGCCACATTAGTGTCACGCACGGTAATTTGTCCATTTGCATTAAGGGAAAACTGATAGTCATTCTGGTTACTCGAATAAATTGCCACATCGCGACCAGCTCCCCCATACAAACTATCGTTACCTAAACCACCCGTAAAGGTATCACTATTTCCCGTTCCGATGAGCGTATCACCCCCATTAGTCCCTATAAAGTTTGCCAAAACACCCTGGTAAGATAATTGCAATGCTGGCGACTGAATCATGCCGATTTGCGCCTCCAGTATCCAATTCCCGCCCAAGTCAGCAGTTCCGGTTAGAGTGGCTGATGCGGCAACATTCGCCCCGGTTAATCGAGCCAATTCTTCGATAAACCCCCGTCCTGTTTCTCCTTGCGCCACTTCGCAACCATATAGCAATATATCTCCATTGCGCCCCAGATGCCTTCCGATCTGAACCAATGATTCCTCATAGTCGGCCAAATTGTCGTTATTGAGCTCACCCGCACCTAACATCAACGCTCCCGGCTTTCCATGCGAAATAATGTCTATCGATTCCAATCCTACTTTTCCTTGCAACGCAGCAAGCACCTGCATCACACCATCTCGTTCTGCATCCACTACCACTACTTCTGAATCGCTAGGCAATTGTGAAATTAAGCTTTGGTAATCTGCCACATTTGTATCCATCAGAATGATGCGATTCGTCATTGGTATCCTCCTAAAAATTCAGTGTGTCACTCTGCGCAATTCTTTACCATTCGTATAAGAATTAACTGCCCTATTTATAATAACGCAAAAATTTTCCTGCAAAAAACTATCTTATTCAGCCCAAACAAACTCCTTCGTTTTATCAAGGATATTAACCTCATCTTACTTGCTGTCAGAATAATCATTCGAAATCAATACCTATAATAAACCGGTGCGAGCTAGACCTGCTTACCTTAAACAAGCTAAAATCGCTAATTTTAAGGTTCCCACTTATGCACACTTGGCGAAGGACATCGATGCGCGCTAAGACACCGATCGCACTGACCATAGGCAATTTTGATGGTGTTCATTTAGGTCACCAAGCTATGCTGATCCGTCTAAAAGATGCCGCTCATCGACTCGGACTTCCTGCCTGTGTCATGACCTTTGAGCCACATCCTCGTGAATTCTTCCTCCCAGATCAAGCTCCCATCCGATTGACCAACCTACGGGAAAAGTTGAAATTATTATCCCAATTGAAAATAGATTGTATTCATGTCTGTCGCTTCAATTACGATTTCGCCAGAATCAGCGCGGAAGAATTTATTACGCGCATACTAAACCAAGAGCTTTCTGTGCGCTGGCTCCTGGTAGGAGATGATTTCCGTTTTGGAGCACGGCGCACCGGTGATTTTGCCATGCTGAAAACATCTGCAGCAGAAAATGGCTTTGAAGTGGAAGTCATGCCGAGTGTTATTATTAATGGGCAGCGTATTTCAAGTACTGCGACACGACAAGCACTCGCGCAAGGCGACCTGAATGCAGTCAAACAACTACTGGGTAGGCCTTATAGTATTACGGGACGTGTTATCGATGGGGATAAATTGGGCAAACAAATCGGATTTCCAACAGCGAATATTCCATTGAAACATAATCGCCTCCCTTTATCCGGTATTTTTGTTGTAGCCGTACGCGGCGCAATCGCAGCATCACCCAATACCGTGCTCCCAGGTGTTGCCAGTCTCGGGGTACGACCAACGTTGTACGAAAATGGCAAACCAATACTGGAAGTACATTTATTTGACTTCAACCAGGAAATTTATGGGCATCATTTGCAAGTCGATTTTTTGCAGAAATTACGTGACGAAAAAAAATATGCCGATTTGGATACACTCATCGTACAAATCAAAAAAGATGTCGCACAGGCAAAAAATTTCTTTTTGACGACTCAAGACCATTAAATTAATAACCTGCGCCCATTAATCCATTAATTGTAAATTTCATGACTGATTATAAGAAAACCCTCAATTTGCTCGACACACCCTTCCCTATGCGCGGTAATCTAGCCAACCGTGAACCCATCATGCTGAAAGCCTGGCAAGAAAAAAATCTATACCAGAAAATCCGCTCTGCCCGCAAAGGACGTCCTAAATTTATTCTGCATGACGGCCCCCCTTATGCTAATGGAGATATCCACATCGGCCATGCAGTCAATAAAATTCTTAAAGATATCATCATCAAAAGCAAAACGTTATCCGGTTTTGATGCACCCTACGTACCGGGTTGGGATTGTCATGGACTCCCTATTGAGCATCAAATCGAGAAAAAACATGGTAAGCATTTACCCGCGGATAAAGTTCGCGAGCTTTGCCGCGCATTTGCCAAGGAACAAGTAGAACGACAAAAAATCGATTTCATTCGTTTGGGAGTATTGGGTGACTGGAATCATCCTTATCTCACGATGAATTTCAAAACAGAAGCAAGCATCATTCGCGCATTGGGAAAGATTTACCAAAACGGTTATCTGTATCAAGGTCAGAAGCCGGTCAACTGGTGTATCGACTGTGGTTCTGCACTGGCTGAGGCTGAGGTGGAATACGAAGACAAAACTTCACCTGCCATTGATGTGGGTTTTGCAATTCAATCATCGGCTCAAAAACTACTCAGTAACGCCTTCGATATCACCATTCCTGCAAATACCACATCCTACGCCATTATTTGGACCACCACC
>JAMXAE010000075.1 GCA_024281695.1 Nitrosomonas sp.
AGTAGCTAGGGTTACGCGCATATTTCCGCCTACTAACATCATTACGACTGAGCTATGAGTGAGTTCTGCTAAGTACTCGGTATGTCCTGTGAAAGAAATACCTGCATCGTTAATTACTCCTTTATGTACGGGTGCTGTTACTAGTCCATTCAATTGACCTGTACTGCAGGCCTCTGTGGCACGCTGAAGAGTTGTCAAGACGTAACGGGCATTTGCTGGATTCAGCGTTCCTGGAGTGACTGGTTCGGCTAATGGAACATGTAAAATCTGTAGACTGCCAATCTCATGCTGGTTAACAAGGGTTGCTGAGGAGATATCAATAAGCTTTAAAGGAAGCCTTAGTTGATGTGCACGTATTTGTAATAGTTCATAGTCGGCAACGACTACTAAATTACATGCAATAGGTTGTTGTGCGATTTGTACACATAAATCAGGACCGATTCCAGCAGGTTCGCCTGCGGTGAGTGCCAGTGTAGGGCATTCATTACTCATTGATCAGTATCCAGGCGAAGCTCGACATAGGCTTGATCGCGTAATTGTCGTAACCATTCCTGGATGACTACATCGGCTTTACGCGTTCGTATTGCTTGGCGAGCAGATTGTCTACGTCGATTCAGACTGATGTCTTGTGAGCGACGTTCCAGTACTTGGATAATATGCCAGCCAAATTGAGATTGTACTGGTTCGCTGATTTGACCAGGTAATAAGGTGTTCATAGTTTGTTCGAAAGCGGGAACGGTATCGCCCGGTGAAAGCCAGCCGAGATCACCTCCTGATGCTGCGCTGGTGTCTTCAGAATATAATCTGGCTATTTCTTCAAAATTTTCTCCTTTATTGAGGCGCTCTTTAAGTTGATTGATTTTAAGTTTGGCATCATTCTCAGAAGTTAACTCATTGATCTTAATTAGTAAATGACGAGCATGAGTTTGGTCAATGATAACGGTTGGCACTTCTTGAGCTCGCCTGCCAAGTAACTTGAAAATATGAAAGCCGGATGGACTTTGCACGATTGGCGTCAAATCTCCGGGTTGAAGGGGGGATAGCAATTCAGCAAATTTAGGCCCCATTTGAGTGATAGGGCGCCAGTCGATTATTCCTCCTTTCGAAGCATCAGCAGCATCAGAGAATTCAGAGGCAACTTGAGCAAACTCCACTCCCGTTTTGAGTTTTGCTAATGCCATGTCTGCACGCTGTTTCCTCAGTTCAATTTGATCGGTATTCATGTTTTCTGATACCAGTATCAGGATATGAGCAAGACGATATTCATCATTACCGATAGCCGATGTTTCCTGAGTGCGAAGAAAGTTATCAATTTCTCCTTCGGTTACATTAACCTGGTTTTTAATTTCTCGTTCCTTGAGTCGCGCCATGATCATTTCCTCACGAATCTCTCCTCGAAACTTGTTAAAATTGATGCCATCTTTCTCCAGTGCAGTGAAAAATTCTTGTAGAGTTAATTTATTTTCTTCAGCAATACGATGAACGGTTTCATCAACTTCGCTTTCGCTAACGGATAGACCGACTTCCTTAGCGTGCTGCAATTGAATGCGCTTAGTGACGATAGATTCCAGTACCTGTGTTTCCAAGGTGTGTTGATCAGGCAATTGAATCCCCTGTAGTTGAAGTCGATCAATGCTCATTTTGATCGCTTCATCAAGCTCCTGTCGAGTGATGACATCTTCATTCACAATGGCCACGATATGATCAATTGCTTTCGCAGGCGGAATAGACCCCATTTCTTGTGCCGCGATATGGAAGGGTGTTAATAAGATGAATAGTATGACGATACCGACGTAGTTTCTTTTATGCATAGAATAATGATTTTTAATATGCGATATCTAAGCAAATCAAACGCTAATGAATGCTGGTATATCCCGGAATGCTTTGTTGGAGCACTTGCAATGGGTTGGTGCCAATTCCCATTAATCCCTTTAATTCCAGCTGCACAAAAAATGCTGTAGTTGTAGTATTGGTTGCAGTGGTTAATCGTTGCACCACAACACGCAGAGCCCAACAACATGCGTTATATTCGAAACCAGCCAACCCTGCGAGGATTTTTTCATCTTTGAGTGAATAATTGGCACGGGCAACACCATGCCAATTCCCGGCAATGGGCCATTGCACTGAGGTATCCATTTGTTCCAGAACATCCCGTGCAAAGCGATAACCTACATTTAATACCTTACCCGGCTCGGGTTGATAGCTAACACCTGTCCGAAGTTTCTCTGTCCATAATTTGGATTCGTCCATTTGTATATTCGTATCTGTACTGATAGTGGGTGTTAAACGTCCTGATATTGCCGCGATGAAGTCAGATTTCCCACTGGTAACCTGAGGGGGAAGTAGTAACACCCTGGGATCATTAAAATTGACTTGTTGGCCTACAGCGAGCCGTAAACGTTCAATACCTGTTTCCTGTTCAACAAATCGCGAGGTTAATGCGACTGTCACTCGATTTGCATCATTAATGCGATCATTTCCACTAAATCGATTTTCAGTCAGCATTTGTGCAAAACTAAAATCATTCACTGCAGAATCAAAATTGGGTAGATAGCTTTGATTACGGTAAGGCGAATAAACATAAAACACACGTGGTTCCAAGGTTTGGATAAATTTCCTGTCACCCAGTGTTAATTGGCGATCAAATGCAATACCGCTATCCAAACTGAATATCGGAATTGTTCGATCGATGTTTTCTCCTTTATGCTTGGCATCTTCAGGCGGAGTGGACAGGCTATAATTTGTATAATGCAACCCAAATTTGGGTGTGAAATAGCCATATTCATTCCGCAATGGGACGCTGACACTGGGATAAAATACTAAGCGTTTCCCATCAACAAGAGATGGATGATAGAAATTTGTCCAGCTGCTGTTAAGCTCAAAATCCATTTTGCCTACATTTTGTTTGATAGCATTCATGGAGAAATGAGGTAGCCGTTCATAAGGAGAAACAAACAATGCTAATGGATCCTGAATGGTTTGGAAACGTTGTGCAAATCCTGTAAAGCTTACCGAACCTCTTTCACCCAGCCTTCCATTGTAGCTGACGCCGCCTTGTTGTGATAAGTTGGTTAAACTGGTTTGTGCCAGATTAGGGGTGAGTTCACGAAAATAGCGGTCATCAGAAACCTGATTATAGTTAAGAAAACCCTGCCAACCTTTACCGAGATTCTGTGAATGTGTGTATAAAACACCCCAACGAGTTTGATTGGTGTTGATATCTTGCGGAAGAATATCGAATAACAAATGGCCGTTCATATTGTTATTGCCTATGTACCGCAGCTCGTTACTCAGCATGAAACCTCGCATAGTCATAATACGCGGCGCGATGGTAGCATCAATGTTAGGTGCAATATTTAAATAAACTGGCAGAGCAACATCAAATCCGGTTTTTACGTTGTAACCCAGTACAGGTGCCAATAATCCTGTCTTGCGTTTTCCGCTATATGAGAAATCTATCCAGGGTGAATACAGTATGGGCGTATCCTTAAACATCACACTGACACCACGTGCGGTACCGACTTCTTTTTTATTATCAATTTCTAGCTCTTTTGCTCGGATATACCAATCATCATTACCTTCAGGGCAAGCGGTGTAGTTAGTATCCTTCAATCGATAGTTGTCCTTGCCTTCAAATAACAGGAGACTACCAGCGCCGCGTCCCTTACCATCTTTAATATAATAACGTGGTTCGGACATATGGCCTTGCTCGGTTTGTAGGTTGAGTTGAAGATCCGCTCCCTTCAAAATATCTTTAGGCCTGTCTAAACTTACATTTCCTGTAACTTCTGTGTCTTCAGTCTTTTGGAAATATTTCATGCGATCAGCTTTGAGTACATTATCTCCGTGATGCAATTCCGCATAACCAGTCGCTTCAATTTCTTGCTTGTAATACCCTGTAATCTGATCGGCTTCGATCAACACCGGTTTCTTTTGTGGTTTAATAATTGATTTTTGCTCATTTTCTGTTTGAACAGATAATTCATTACCCAAGCCAGTCAACGGTAAAACAAGTAAAAATACCGGAATGAATAGGCTACGAATGATTTGTATATTCATTATGAGATGATTAATGGAGAAAACGATAAGCGAGTGCAGAAGTGTGCTTATTCTTATTGGCATTCTTTCAAATCGATCAATTTTGTTAATCTTACCGAGCTGATCAAATTTAAAATAAAGTGAGTAGATACATAGAAATAATACTTGTTCAATTGATTCAATTATCAGTGCTCCATTTCTTCTTAATCTATAAATACAGAATCATACCAATACTGAGTAGATATATTCAGACAAATCATTGGGGTATTGTACTATTTCTCTTGGCAAGTTATCTATTGGAGAAATGTTTATATTAAGAAAACAGATTCGAGCTGATTGATTAAACTGTCTAATCTTATACAACTTTGTTGTGTTTGGAGGTGATTAAATTTCTATTAATTTATAAAACCCACGTATTCATTCTATAAAAAGAATCAATATTCGATATGACTAAAGATCGAGTATTTTTATGGGTGGCCATTTAAATCAGAAAAGAATTACATTTTTACTGTGATACGATAGATAAAAACGTCTTCTTCTGATCAATTCCAGAAAATGTAAGTACCGGAAAAAGTGCAGTATAGTCTGGTTTGAAACTTCTGGTTTCCATATTTATGTTTGATATTAAATCAATTTTCTCGTCTGATGGTGTGCTTTCTCGCCATATTACTGGATTTCGAACACGTTCTCAGCAAATGGAAATGGCACAGGCCATTGCGGATACTATTGCGCAACATCAGGTTTTGGTTGCTGAAGCAGGTACGGGAACGGGTAAAACATTGGCGTATTTAGTGCCTACATTATTGGCGGGCGGCAAAGTCATTATTTCCACAGGAACAAAAACATTACAGGATCAACTTTTTAAACGAGATATTCCTAATGTACGTGCAGCGCTAAAAGTACCTGTAACAATTGCACTGTTAAAAGGGCGCGCAAATTATATTTGCCATTATCATCTGGAAAGAAGCTTGCAAGACACGCATATGAGTTTTATCAATCGAGAAGAAATTCATTATCTACAACAAATAGAAAGCTATGCCCATATCAGTAAAAATGGCGATAAGAGCGGACTCAGCGAAGTTCCTGAGAATGCGGCGATCTGGCAACAAGTAACTTCAACGCGCGATAGTTGCCTCGGATCGGAGTGCCCCAGTTATAAAAAATGTTTTGTGATGGAAGCACGAAAACAGGCTTCACAAGCTGATGTCGTTGTGGTTAATCATCACCTGTTTTTTGCGGATGTGATGTTACGTGATGAGGGTTTATCAGAGTTATTGCCTGCTTGTAATACCGTTATTTTTGATGAAGCCCATCAATTGCCGGAGACAGCCAGTTTGTTTTTTGGTGAATCAATCAGTACCAGTCAGTTACTGGATCTTGCACGGGATTCTAAAGTGGAAGCTATCCAATCTGCGGGAGATTTTGAGGGATTGCCTGATGCTATTGCTGCTATGGAGAAAGCAGCACGCGATTTGCGTTTAACCATTGCAGAAGAAAATACACGGTTCTCGCTAGCGGTAATAACGCAAAACACGAATTTTAGTATTGCTTTGGATAACTTATTGGAGAAATTGATTGTATTGACTCAGCTACTGGAAAGCCAGGCGGAGAGATCTGAGGGATTAGAAAACTGCTGGCAGCGTGCGAATAATCATTCGCTCCTTATAAAGCGTTGGCGTGATGAAGCTGAGACGCAAGGGTACGTACGCTGGATTGAAGTTTATAATCAGGCGTTGCAATTGAATGCGACGCCTTTGTCGATCGCAGAAATTTTTCAGAGACAGATGGCATCGTCATTGCGTGCCTGGATTTTTACTTCCGCTACGTTATCGGTTAAAAATAATTTTACCCACTATACCGATGAAATGGGCTTGAGCGGTGCACAAACCGCGTGCTGGGAGAGCCCATTTAATTTTGCTGAACAAGCATTATTGTATGTGCCAATTGGCATGCCAGAACCGCATCATAAGACCTACACTGATTATGTCGTTCAAGCAGCGCTGCCAGTGTTAAGAGCGAGCCGGGGGCGTGCATTTTTCCTATGTACCAGTTTACGTGCAATGCAGCGAGTTTATGAACTATTGTTATCGGTAGAACAATTTGATTTTCCCTTGTTACTCCAGGGACAAGGTTCGCGTTCTTATATGCTGGAGCGTTTCCGCGAATTGGATAACGCTATTCTCATTGGCAGTCAGTCTTTCTGGGAAGGAGTGGATGTACGCGGTGAGGCACTGTCACTAGTTATCATTGATAAGCTTCCTTTTGCCCCTCCTGACGATCCAGTTTTATCGGCACGGATTGAAAAGATTAATCATGAAGGGCGTAATGCCTTTATGGAGTATCAATTACCTCGTGCTGTCATTAATTTGAAACAAGGAGCTGGTCGCTTGATTCGAGACGAAGGGGATCGTGGTGTATTGATGATTTGTGATCCACGACTGATTACCAAAGCCTATGGTAAACAAATATGGCAAAGTTTACCTCCTATGAGACGCACGCGGGAATTGACGGAAGTTGAGCATTTCTTTAAAGCGGCTACAGTCAATAACCGAGAAGAATAAACTACTGATCGCTATCAAGTGCTTATTTAAAGTGATATGAAAATTAAATGTATGACCCAATTGTTTGGCCTTGTTTTATTTGGCATGACCATTCCAATATCCAATAGTCACGCTAAAATAGAAAATCTGCCGTTCATTGCTAATGAGCAAGAGTTAAAAAAAGAACTGGCTATCGTCAAATTAAATGACATTATTAAGAATATTAAACTACAAAAGCAAGAGCTCGATGCCAAATTAGAATTATTGACGAAGGTTAAAACGGAGCAAGGAAAAACCAAGCTTCAATTAGAGTTAAATGAAATCAGCGAAGCCATTGCCGAACAAGAATCGTCTTTCGAAATGATACTGACGGCTGGCTTGGAATTAAGCAAAGATGAAACCATAGAGAAAAGCGAATTTGATTGGCAAAAAGATCTATTAGAGATTGTGCAACCGATCCTAAGCGAATTGCGTCAGTTAACAGAAAATAGACGTAAGCTGGATTTGTTAAATAAAAAAATTGTTTTTTATAAATCCCAAATTAGGGATATCGGTGAAGTACTCGAGCATATTTCTAAAATGAATAAACAAGGTTTTGAGAAAGAAGCTTTGGTAGAGTTTGAGCGTATAGACAAAAAATGGAGAGATCAACGAGAAGAAAACAAGCATCTTCTGGAAGTGGCGCAGTTACAATTGGACGAGATGATCAAGTCTCAGACAGCTAAGGAGGTTTCCTTCGGTGAACATATTAAGCAATTTGCTGCAGGGCGTGGTATTACGCTATTGATGGCGTTGACAGCTTTTATAGCAGTTTACTTATCAATGCTGCTGTTGCTAAAATTTCTGAAGTGGATTAGTAATCGAAGGGAAGAAGAGAAAAGAAGCTATTATCAACGCATTATTACACTTTGCTATCATTTCTTAATGGGAATATTGGCGATTACAGCTGTATTCTATGTTTTGAGCGTACGCAATGATCAGGTATTAATTGGTATTACCATATTGCTTCTGCTGAGTATTCTTTGGTTATTGAAAAGCTCTATTCCCAGCTATATTAATGAACTAAGAATATTGCTCAACACAGGTTCGGTCAGGGAGGGTGAATGCATCATATATAATGGTATTCCAATGCAAATAGAAAGCCTGAATTACTACACCAAACTGACTAATCCGCTATTACCTGAATTAGAGTTGCGGCTGACGTTGGCAGAATTGGCCAATTTTGTTTCTCGTCCCTATTCAAAGAATGAACCTTGGTTTCCGTGTAAAGTAGGCGATTATGTCATGCTCTCTGGGGATATCTATGGAATGGTTAAGTGCATTACGCTTGAAAATATCGTGTTGTCTCTATCCGATGGTACGATGCCGAGAACCTATACTATCAACAATTTTTTAGAAGCCAATCCAAGGAATTATTCGTTAGGATTTGCTGCTACTACCGAATTTGGTATCGACTATAAACATCAGGAGAAATGTATCACAGAAATTCCTGAAATTATGCGTACAGTGATTTTACAGGGCTTGCTCCAGGAAACTTATGGTGCTTCATTGAAAGATTTTTCGGTGCATTTTGCAAAAGCGAATACTTCATCATTAGATTATAAAATTATTGCAGTCTTTGATGGCTCAGTTGCTGGTGAATATTATTCTATTGTGCGTGCTTTACAGCGGTATGCAGTAGAAGTATGTAATCAGCAGCAATGGACAATACCCTTCGCGCAATTGATGATTCATAACGCAAAAGATTGAAACTGTACAATAGGTATATAAATATCGATAAGGAGATAATGTGCAGCCTATAACTGTTGCATTCGTTGAAATCAATCAGAATCAGCAAATACCGATGGAAAAATTTGTACAAAAGAATGAAATGAGTATTAAGCTATTAGCTGATATTTCATCGGGTTATGATCATACATTGGAGCGTAGATTGGTGTCACGTGACAATGTTACTCCGGTTGATAACGCCATCGCTAGAATAAAACGCTTAAATCCAAGGATCTTATTAGTAAATGCAAATAAATCAATCGATGAGTATTGTGATTTGTTGTTTGCTTTGCGATATCATTGTCCGAATACTCAGGCAATTTTAATTATTAATGAAACAGTTGAAGATAATTATCTTGTGGAAGCATTAGCTTGTGGTGCCCGAGGTTTTATAACGGACAGCTTGGATTCACTCAATTTTTCTAAAGTTATTAAGGCAATCGACCGAGGTGAAGCCTGGGTATCACGCAAGATGATTGGTAAGATCATGCAGCAAATAGTTCTTGCAGCGCGCGATGATTCGATAGAGGCTGGCTTTGATTCTTCTTGCTAGCTCAAACGAAGCAATTCTTTTTCGCTGGGAACAAGGTGTAACCGGCTTTTCTCCCATATACTTTGCACATAGTTTTGTATCACTGACTGAGAAATTAGTGAAACTAGAGCCTGAAATCCTTTTACTAGATTATGAATTATTAAATTCTGACCATCATCAATCCATTGGAGAGTTAGTCACTTTAAGAAAGGACATTAAGATCATAGTATTTAGTCCTGAAATGTCCAATGAAATGGAATGGAAGTTATTTAAGGCTGGTATCAAAGGATGCTGTCGAAATAATATTCGATCTGAGCAGATCAATCATGTTATCAAGGTTATTCTACAAGGAGAGTTATGGATTCGTCGTACACTGACTAATCAAATACTGAATGAGCTAGTCAAAGTTACTCGCGAGAAAAATCGGATTGAGCAAGCTGTCCATGATTTACTAGAAAACCTCACTCGCCGAGAATATGAAATCGCAACATTGGTCGGACGCGGAGAAAGCAATAAGAGAATTGCGCAACAACTGGCCATAACTGAACGAACCGTAAAAGCGCATTTGACTGAGATTTTTCGTAAACTGCATATCTCAGATCGAATCAAGCTTGCACTGATGATGAGAGACGCAATGAAATCGTCGTAGTGTATTGCCGAATGCGGCGATTTTTTTTGTTCTATAAGCTTCAGTGAGGTTATCGAAATAAATGACTTGTGGCAAATTTGTGTTTTTTTGTGCTACAACCGAGGCTTTTAGAAATCAACCTAGACTGAGGAGTAATTTACAAGATTGGATTAAGATTCTGATTTGGCGGTGGGAAATCGAACCTTGGTCGATTATATCCTTTAAGTAAAAGGTATAAAGAAAAATAATGATAGTACGATTTATTTGAATATCCCCAATAATACCCTCAGTGTGATTGGATATCTTGGGACTTTAATTGCTTTGTCACGGTGCGTACACTAAATCAATCAACAACCATACCTTCGTTCATTCAGGAACTGAGCCGGCTTCAGAATTAATTAAATCAGCGCGATTCATACCACACAACAAAATTACCGCAGCGCTGATTCAGGTGCCAATTTCTAGCAAGGAACGAAAATGTTGCTTGAGTGTATTGCGATTCGCACCAGTTAACTTGATAGCCTCACCGATCGTTGCGTCAACAAGTTTTTCCCGTTCTATCTTCTTTTCAAGTCGCCTGATCTGTTCAGTTAGAGACCATAGAAAATAAATGTTCAATGGACGCAGACAAGTTGTCACCAATAACAGGATTCTTATGTGCTTTACCGCACTGACTCGATATGGTTTTGCCTATATTTTTGCAAAATCGTAATGAAGCATAAATCCTTCGTGCTAAATAGTGAGAAGGATCGCTTTAAAGGGACACTAGGATTCGATAAGTGTAAATGACTTAACATTGGCAGACCTTTCATGGGTGGAGGATAGTTTAATAAAAAGTGGCGTTATCACTGTTGCTTTTTTTATTCTTGCCCAAGCGGTTGAAATTAAAAAGGAGGTCAGCGATGCTGAAAACCAATTATTTTGTCGCCTTACAAGAGGTGCCGGTTCGCTGCGGACTCTATCAGCTCTGAGAAAACGGCAAGAAGGTAAAATGGGTTACTTTCTACTGTAGCTTTTAGGCATCCCTATTCCTATCCTATTTACTTATCTATCTGTTGTGTGGATGTGCTAATTATTAAATATAATCAGACGTGCATTCTGCATATTTAAATATAACTCTGTTTGAATTGATATCAATATGCCGCACTTAAACCGTTAAGGAAATCTCATGGGCCGCACCGTCGCCGAACAATTGGTCGAAATGCTCAAGGCTGCTGGTATTCGTCGCATTTATGGCGTTACTGGCGATAGCCTTAACTTCTTCAACGATGCTCTTCGTCGAGATGGCAGTATTAATTGGATTCACGTCCGTCATGAAGAAGTCGGAGCCTATGCTGCAATGGCTGAAGGAGTGCTTGGCGGGATGGGTTGCTGCGCCGGCAGCTCCGGGCCGGGCCATGTTCACTTGATCAACGGTCTCTATGACGCACATCGCTGGGGAGCTCCGGTACTAGCATTGGCCTCGACTATCACTTCTGAGGATTACGGAACTGAGAGCTTTCAATCCACTGACCTGCACATGTTCGACGGGTGCAGTCATTACAATGAGGTGGCGACGACACCTCCGCAATTGCCACGGATGTTGCAACAAGCCCTTCAGCACGCATGGAATCGAAAGGGTGTGGGGGTGTGCGCTTTCCCCGGTGACCTAATGACGTGTAATGCCGAAGATAACGCGCTGTGTGCTGATTTGTATCGACCACAGCCGGTTATGACTCCTTCCGACGCTGAGATTCAGCTATTGGCGGAATTGATTAATAGCTCTGAGGACATTGGCATTTATGCAGGCGTTGGCTGTGCTGATGCTCGTGTAGAGGTAATTGAATTGGCTCGCTTTCTCAAGGCTCCGATGGCTTATACGCTTAAGGCCAAGATGATGTTGGAATACGATAATCCTTACGCTGTCGGACTGACGGGTTTGCTTGGCAACAAGGCCGGTGCTCGCGCCATCACAGGTGGCAAGTTGTTGCTCATGCTCGGTAGCGATTTCCCGTGGAAGGAATTTCTCGATAGCTCGATCAAAATCGTACAGATCGATACCAAGCCAGAGCGGCTTGGACGGCGAGTTGCATTACACATGGGTCTGTGCGGCGACATCGGTCCAACGTTACGGATGCTACTACCGTTAATTACACCCAAAACTGATGGCCGCTTTCTCAATGCTTGTTTGGCTGACTACGCCGAAGTGGAGGAAGACCTTCATGTGCATGCTGCGGATCCTGGCGAGGAAAACTTGATCAAACCCGAATTTGTCGCCGCAATGATTGATCGTCTAGCCGACGAAGATGCTATCTTCACTGCGGATACCGGCATGAGCGCGGTGTGGGCTGCACGTTATCTGCATGGCACCGGAAAGCGCACGCTGATGGGTAGTTTCTCGCACGGATCCATGGCCAATGCGATGCCGCAATCTATCGGCGCCGCGCTGCACTCACCCGAGCGTCAAGTCATCGTGTTTTGTGGCGACGGAGGTATTTCCATGCTTATGGGTGATCTGATGACTATTGCCCAATATAAATTGCCGATAAAACTGATTGTTTTTAACAATCATAGTCTGGGCATGGTCGAATTGGAAATGCAGGTAGCAGGCTTGCCCGACTGGCAGACTAAGATGATCAATCCCGATTTTGCGAGGGTGGCTGAGGCTTTTGGTATCCGAGGTTATTCGGTCACTAATCCAGACAAACTGGAAAATACTCTCCAAGAAGCGTTGTTACACAATGGCCCGGCTTTAGTCGATGTTTTTACCAATCCGCATGTGCCGACTCTGCCGCCGCATACTTCGGTCGGCGTAATGTCCCGTTATATACAGTCACAGGCCAAGCTGGCGCTGGGAGGTCGGATGGACGAAGCCTGGGATGCGTTTAGGACCAATATCAAATATATCCGAGATCTGTGATATACCAATTAAGGCACACCCAATGTTGCTAAAAATCCATTTTACCTAATGAGGTTACCCCTAATATAGTTATTGGACTTTTGGCGAATGAAATCCTTAAGGTCACCCTACTATAAATGTTTTGAACAGCACTTACTATGCTTCTAAAGCCTGATATAAATCAATTCCATATTTAAAGACACGATTAGATTAATACAACCAATAGATCCAAAAATAGGAGCTAGAAATGAGTGAGAAAATCTCAAACGAAGTGTTCCGGAAAGAAAGTTGTCCATGGGGCAAGAAAGCGGTCAGATTACTTGATGAGCATGGCGTAGATTTCAATGATCATGTCTTTAACTCTGTGAAGGAAGAAGAAGACTTCAAAACAAAGTGGGAAATTGATACCACTCCGCAAATTTTTCTAAATGGTGAACGAATTGGCGGATATTCAGAGTTGGCAAGCTACTATGGTGTAAAAGCTGATAATGAATCGAAAGAGACATCATACGTTCCTGTCATCGTACTTTTTAGTGTGGCCTTGCTCATGGCAATATTCACTCAAAACATCATGTATAGTTTTATGGGGTATTCCTTGTGTCTATTGGCGTGTCTTAAGTTGATGGATCTGGATAGTTTTGTAGAAGGCTTTAAAAAATATGATTTAATTACCAAATCCTTGCCGTTTTATGGAAAAATCTATCCCATTGCTGAATTAATTGCCGGGCTTGGTTTTTTAGCGCCGCAGTATTTGTATATTACAGGGTGGTTATCCTTATTCGTCGGTATCTCAGGAGGTGTTTCAATTTTTAAATCTGTTTATATCGATAAAGCAGATTTAAGCTGCGCTTGCATTGGCGGTAACTCTAAAGTACCGCTTGGAGCAGTCAGTTTCTCTGAAAATGTGATGATGGCATTTATGGGTGCGTGGGTATTGACAGCTCAGATTTAGAAAAAGAGACATTAA
>JAMXAE010000076.1 GCA_024281695.1 Nitrosomonas sp.
TGCGGCCATATTTTAGTGAGATCGAGAGGATGATAGGGAACGTTGGCGGCATCCGCCTCCGGCATGATCTGCACATCCATCACCCATTGTGGGAAATCGCCTTTTTCCAGGCTTTCATACAAATCACGCTGATGACTTTCGCGATCCTTGCCAATCAACGCTTCGGCTCCCGCATTGGTCAAATTGCGAATACCCTGTTGCGATTTCAGGTGAAATTTGACCCAATAGCGCACATGTCGAGCATTGATGAAACTGAAAGTATGACTGCCAAAACCGTGCATATGGCGATAAGTAGCCGGGATACCGCGTTCACTCATGACAATCGTGATCTGATGCAACGCCTCCGGCAACGATGTCCAAAAATCCCAATTGTTTTTCGCACTGCGCATATTGGTGCGCGAATCGCGTTTCACCGCATGGTTGAGATCGGGAAATTTCAAGGGATCGCGCAGGAAAAACACCGGCGTATTATTACCAACCAAGTCCCAATTTCCTTCTTCGGTATAGAATTTCACGGCAAAACCGCGAATATCGTGCTCCGCATCGGCAGCTCCCCGCTCACCGGCTACCGTAGTAAAGCGTGCAAACAAATCCGTTTTCTTGCCGATGGCAGAGAGAATTTTCGCGCGCGTGTATTGCGTAATATCCTGCGTCACGGTGAAAGTACCATAAGCGCCGGAGCCTTTTACGTGCATGCGCCGCTCAGGAATCACTTCACGGTCAAAATGGGCCAGTTTTCCAAAAACCATACATCTTGCAGCAGTTGCGGCCCGCGCGGTCCGGCGGTCATGACATTTTGATTATGGGCAACTGGACAACCGGCATTAGTGGTTAATTTCTTTTTGTCACTCATAGCACACTCCTTCTCAATAAAATGAATCGGGGTGAAACAAGAATCAGCGACTATACGACACTATTCAAATAAACAGATGCTTTATAAACTGTATTTTCTATCAGCATGAAATAAATCAGCGAATTCCTACAATTAATTACAAAAACTGGCCGCGATACATCATTCAAACTGATAGAGCTCTTAGTAGAGATTACTCACAAAATAAAGTCACTGGCATCCAGAGTAACCAATCCAGTCAAGTGGATTGTCATATCGGAAATCTGATTGCCATCGATATCAAACAACACATTAGTAACGTTATTCGGTGCATTATGTGTAAATCGCACTTCCGCACCCACACCCGTAAATGCTGATTTTCCCCGGAAAATAAATGCAGCATTACCAGCAGCGGCACCGTTCGCATCAATTGCAGCAACATCGATATCATCCAGTCCATGCACGAAATCTTTAATGACATCGAGTTGATCTATGCTATCGTTCGCAGCACTATAGGCAAAATCATCAGCGCCGTCACCTCCGATTAGCGTATCAGCACCCTCTCCACCCATGATTCTGTCTGCTCCTCCCAGTCCGTTAATCCAATCGTTGCCGGCATTGCCGATCAATGTATTTGCGACCCAATTTCCTTTGATCGTATCAACACCGTTACCACCTATCGCATTCTCAATAATCACTCCATTGGCAATGGTAAATCCCCCATTAATACCATCAACAACAGAAAGATGTCCGCCACCACCCGTGGCATGCTGAAGTGTCGCTGCACGCAATTCTATTGTTGAGTCTTTCGTCGATGTGTTTCGAATGGTATCCGCACCACCGGTATCCCAGATGCACGAATAGAATGTTCCTGGAGCATTAACCGAACTCAGTGTATATACATTGTTTCCTGCCTGAAAATTAGTATTAGCACCATAAAGAAACTGCAAAGCAGCGATGTCGAGAGCCATAGGCGACCCTTCATACCCATAGCCTGAAATAGTGGAGGGATCCAATGGACCGTTGGGACCTAGCTGCCAACCATCGTTATAGGTCATCATCGTATAGATACCCTGATTAAGTTTAAAATCCCCGTAATCGCGAAATGGTTCTGTAACGCCCGGAAAGTTCGGTCGCCCGCCCCCTCCTGAATCATGAGGATGTTTCAATCCAACCGCATGACCCAGTTCATGAATGAATGTGGTGAAATCATAACCTCCCTGCTGGAGACTGGAAAAATCGGTTGAAGAATAACCATTAAAATTACTGATTGCTGCTCCTTGACGATTTGTCAGCGCACCGACATCTTCGCCGGGCGGAACCGAATCGCCAAGACCACCTTCCGCATCGGCATTATTCACACTACCCAAAATAATGTCAGCACCCGACTGACTCCCTGCCATCATAAAATCAATATTACAAACATTCTCGATGAGTTGCATAGCATGCTGGAAGGCTATCACTCCTTGCGGCACGGTATTAGCGGTGACAGCGACACCTCCGAAATCAAACACTTCATTTCCACTTATGCCCGCAATATAAACCTTCAAGCGCGTTCCAGCAGCGGGATCATTCCAATGGCTCCCCCAAAGTAAACTATTGATGTACACGTTGTCAGCCAATGGGCTATTAATTGGATCGGAAAATGCCATGATTCAGTTCCTTAAGTTGTCTTAAATAATAGTTTCTAAAATCTTCAGTAAAACACTGACCGCTGCATAGCGCCTCTTGACCGATCGAATACTGGATGCCCTTTATAATTTAATTTTGACGGAACCCGATATCGTCACGACACGATCTACACACACCATTTACATTGCGCTTTTGGCTGTTATATTAGAGAAAATAGATGCTCGCTGTGATCGTATCGAATCCCCGCGCATTGACATTAACTTCCAGCGCCGTATAAATACCTTCTTGATACTTGCCAATCGGCCAATACTCCCTTCGAGCAATAACTTGCTTATAGAAAAACTATTCGATTCCTAACTAATTTATCAATCCGAATCCAACGATAATGAAGGAATTATTGTCAATGCTTTCAGCAGTGTGACGCCGATAATCAAAAACTGGGACGGTATTCATTTTCATAGCCGACCCAAGTATTACCGCAGACAGCAGGAAGCAGCAGCTTATAATTAGCAATATGTTCATGATGCTAAACACAGCGCATGACGCTAGTCATGACTGTATCAGACTTCTCCGCATTCATGTAAGACAATACTGACATAAATCTAATCATCTTTTATGTTAATTTGATTATTCTTCATAGGACTCTAAAACGTTAAACACTCTTATCAGCAGATTCAGCTGTTTACTTGTGTCCATCCAATTAAGTTTCAAGATTGACCCGTTCTGGAATGAAGAATAATTGGAATAAAAAGCACTCAGTTTTAATTGAGATTGATTCTTTCAATATAAATTACCTTCTGCAAGAGAGGAACGATTATGAGCGGGCATATCAAGATACTGATCGTTGAAGATGAAAAGATAGTCGCTCTTGATCTAAAAAGGCGCCTGACCAAATTAGGCTACCAAATCACAGGAATGGCTGCCAGTGGTGATAAAGCTCTGGCTCTGATCAATCAGGAATTACCCAGTATTGTATTGATGGATATTCATATACAAGGTAGTGCTGATGGCATTGAAGTAGCTGCTATGTTACAAAAAATACATAGTATTCCAATCATTTATTTGACTGCGTATTCTGAAGAAAAAACCCTAGCGCGGGCAAAAACCACCAAGCCCTATGGTTATTTATTGAAACCCTTCTCCGATAGAGAATTACATATCATTATCCAAGTTAGCTTAGAACGCTATGAAAGCGATATTTTGCTAAAAAAGAATGAACAACATTTCCGGCTTGCGTTGGAGGCTGCTCATCTCGGTACCTGGGAAGTAATAAAAGATTCTCATGAAATATTTATGGGTAAAAGTCCTGATGGAAATCTCCAACCAATATCTGACTGGGAAAATTTCTTTCTCACAATCAATGAAAGTGATAGATCCAGAGTTTCTGATTTTATCAATAAACTGCGCAGCAAAAAAGGAGCTATTGCCGAAATAGAATTTTGTGTTAATTCGACTACAGGGAAAAGCTGCTGGTATAAATTGTATGGCAAATCATTTCGAAATAGCGATGTAGGTAAACATCAAATAGTTGGTATTCTGCAGGAAACAACCGAAAGTCGTCGCGCGCGCGATCAATTAGCGCAAGCAGCTACTGTTTTTAAATGCGCAGCAGAAGGCATCATTATTCTGAATAAGGATAAGCTATTCGATTGCGCCAACGATGCTTTCTTTAAGATCACCGGATTTCAACAGAATAGCCTGGAGAAAAAAGAGTTGCCTTTTCTGACCCGTCATTTCCTGGGTGAAGATACCTATGGGATGCTATGGCAAGCCATAGATAATAATGGCTACTGGCAGGGAGAGATTAAGGCATTTAAAAAGAATAAGGAAAGGATGTACGTCTGGTTAAGCATCGGCCTCATCCCGGCAGAATCAAATATGGAACATCAATTCGTCGTGATGATATCGGATATCACAACCATTCGAGAGACGGAGGAACAGTTATCGCATAATGCCTATTACGATAGCCTGACAAATTTGCCGAATCGTACGCTGATCATGGATCGGCTTAAACAAGCGCTTACAAAAGCAGGACGAGAATCCTCTCTTTTAGCTGTGTTATTTATTGATTTAGATAACTTTAAAAGAATAAATGATACGTTGGGACATAATAAAGGCGATGCACTACTGTGTTTCGTTTCTCAGAAAATACTCTCGGTGCTGCGACAAAGCGATACCTTGGGAAGATTAGGCGGCGATGAATTTATCGTTATTGTGACAAATGCTGAATCCTATGGCAGCTTGGTAACAGTCGCCGAGAAGATACTAGAAAGTCTATCAAATCCTATAGTCATTGATAATATGGAAATAGTACCGGGATGTAGTATCGGTATTAGCTTTTACCCCGATCATTCTGTTCACTCCGATGAGCTAGTCCAAATGGCCGATACCGCCATGTATGAAGCAAAAAATAAAGGACGTAATAGCTATGCCTTTTACCATCCCTCTTTGACGCAAAAAGCGGCTCATTACCTAACGAGAGAACGCGAGCTCTATCATGCACTAGCAAAAAACCAATTTCTGCTGCACTATCAGCCACAATTTTCTCCCACGAAAAGAAGAATTACAGGTGTTGAGGCTTTGATACGCTGGCAGCACCCTACTAAGGGCATCTTATCCCCCGCAGAGATTATTCCTATTGCTGAGGCCAGCCGATTGATTATTGAAATCGGAAACTGGATTCTGACAGAAGCATGTAAACAACTCAATCAATGGCGAGCTGCTGGAATTTGTGATCTCCGCATTGCGGTCAATATTTCAATACGGCAGCTTGCAGACAAACATTTTCAAAGATTTATTGCGGAATTATTGCAGCAATACTCTCTACCAGCGCACTTACTAGAACTGGAAATAACAGAATCCTGCCTCCAGGATGAACTGATGTATATCACGTGTTTAGAACAATTGGAAAGCTTGGGCATACCCATTTCAATCGATGATTTTGGCACAGGCTATTCCTGCTTAAGTTCATTGAAAAATCTTCCAATCACTCGACTAAAAATCGATCAAAGCTTTGTAAAAGGCATACCGCGTGATAGTAGCGATTGCGCCATTGCGGCAGCTATTTTGGCATTAGCACAGAAGCTTAATCTGCAAGTAACTGCCGAGGGTATCGAAACACTCGAGCAGAGCAATTTTCTTACCGATCTTGGCTGTAACGAGCTACAGGGATTTCTGCTCGGCAAACCGGTTATTTCTGAGTATATACCTGATTTAATTAAACAATTAACCAACCAACTGAAGGTATCGGAACTTTAAATTCTCCCCTAGTTATATTTTCAATATATAGAAGGATTAAATAGGTATGCCATCCAATAAATTGACAAATTTCAGCAATACTGAAGAAATGATGTACCTTGCTGTAGAGGCTTCTCCCAATGGAATGATCATGATGAACCCTGACGGGAAGATTGTTATGATGAATTCCACCGTGGAAAAACTATTCAGTTATTCAAGACAGGAATTAATCAACCGCCCGCTTGAAATACTGATACCTGAACGATTTCGTCAACGCCACCCTGAGCTTCGCAACAGCTATATCAACGATCCTAAACCCCGTCCTATGGCGCACGAACATGAGATTTATGGTTTACGCAAGAATGGCCAGGAGTTTCCTGTGGAAATTTACCTGAGTCCAGTTAAAACTGAGTACGGTTTTTTTGTGCTGGCTGCCATAGTTGATATTACTGACCGTAAGCATGCTGAGGAAATGATGCGTCTCGCGGTAGAAGCTTCTCCCAATGGTATGGTCATGGCTAATCATGAGGGAATCATTGTGATGGTAAATACTACCACCGAAACACTATTTGGTTATCAGCGGCAAGAATTGATTGGCCAATCAATCGATACTTTGATACCGGATTCACACCGCGCACATCATCCAGAATTGAGAAATAATTATTTAAGACATCCCAGTACTCGTGCCATGGGACATGGAAGAGATCTTTATGGTTTACACAAGAATGGAAAAGAATTCCCAGTTGAAGTTGGTCTGAATCCGATCAATACACCACAAGGCCTTATGGTACTGGCTTCAGTGATCGATATTACAGAGCGAAAACATCAAGAAGAGCAGCTTAAGACAGCATTAAAAGAAAAAGATTTATTATTATCGGAAATACATCATAGGGTCAAAAACAACCTACAAATCATCGATAGCTTGCTCGGCATGCAATGCCGATATGTTATTGAATGAAAATGTAGTTTCTGTTCTGAAAGAAAGCCAGAATAGAGTGAAATCAATGGCTATGATTCATCAGATTCTATATGAATCAGCAGACTTTTCACATGTTGACTTTTCCAGCGTTATTCACAGCCTAGTCAGCAATCTTGCAGCTTCATATGCATTAGACTCTTCCAGAATCCAAGTAAACATTGATACGGATCAGGTGCTTCTTCCGATTGACACCAGTATTCCTTTAGGACTTATTCTTAACGAACTATGCACTAATTCAATCAAATATGCATTCGTTGAAAATCATTCTGGAAGTATTAATATTAGCCTCAAGTATCGGGAACCCGATAAATTGCAAATACTGATTGCTGATGATGGAGTAGGCATACCGGAAGAATTTGATATCGAAAATGCTTCATCATTGGGTTTACAGCTCGTTCAGTTATTAAGTGAGCAAATTTCTGCAAAACTGACTATTCAGCGCAAAAATCCAACAAGCTTTTCTTTCATTGTTCCCGTATAGATCGGATTGACTCTCCATCTATTGAACTTCATTGAAAAATCAAATCACACTTCCCGCATGCATTGATAGATCTAAATCTTAATAGCAACTCAGTGAATCAGTGCAAATGCTGATCAATTGATTTAAGAAATTGTGATATGTTTAACGGTTTTGTCAGGTAATCAGCAAAGCCGACAGCTTTGCCTTCTTCTATATTATGCTGCATGGCTCTGGCGGTAACTGCGATCACCGGAATATCATCAATCCCAGGTAGTTTCTTGAGTAGATTAAGAACCTCGAAACCGTTCATTCCTGGTAAATTAATATCCAATAAAATGAGATCCGGTCGATGAGCCTTAATCAGCTCAATCCCGGACTCAGGGGTAGTTGCTGTCAGTAATTTGGTATGTCGGCGATAGGAAAGTATCTTGGCAACGAGCTCCAAATTGACTGGATTATCTTCTATATACACAATTGTCTGTTGTTTGGTCGCGGGTTTGAAACCTGCTTCGGGCTTATCGTTCATTTTATTCGTTGATATGTTATCACTTGTCAACGATTCCATAGGCAATTCAAACCAGAAGGTACTCCCTACACCAACTTCACTCTCTACACCCACTGTTCCATCCATTAATTCAAGGATTTGACGAGTGAGAGACAGCCCTATGCCCGTGCCTTCAATTTCAGTATTTGCAGCATCAAGTCGATTGAACGGTTGAAAAAGCTCTGTCAGTCTATGCGAAGCAATACCAATACCCGTATCGGTCACGAGCACCTTCAAGTAACCCGATTTGTCTGATTGTCTGGATTCAATATGCACCTTGCCGCCTTTGCGATTATATTTGACAGCATTGGAAATCAGATTCAGGAGTACTTGCTTCAGTCGAATGCGATCGGCACGCAATGCTTTATCAAACATCCCTGTATGCGTGAGCGTAATATCCTGCTTATTTGCCTGTGTCCTAATCAAATTAAAGCATTCCTCGATGATGGAACAGATTTCAATCGATCCTAGTTGCAGATCGATATGCCCCGCTTCTATTTTTGCCAGATCAAGCACTTCATCGATCAATGCAAGTAAGTGAATACCAGCATTTTTAATTTCTTTGACGTATCTGAGATGCAGATCATTGAGATCTTCCATCTCCAATAACTGACTGAAGCCGAGGATAGCATTCATGGGGGTTCGCAACTCATGACTCATGCTAGAAAGGAATTCAGATTTAGCTTTATTCGCCCGATCGGCTTCATGTCTAGCAGCGATCAGTGCCTGCTCAGCGGCTTTACGTTCGGTCACATCTTCTACAATACCTTCAATCGAGATATCGCCATCCTGATCGATTACAGGATGGCATGAAACAAGGATCGTGCGTTTATTGCCATCAGGGTGAATAAAACACAAATCAAATTGTATAAAATTAACCTTCCCTTCAACTATCTGAGAAATTATGGAATATGCACGCTCACGATCTTCGGGAAACCAATTAATAATACTATCCCAAGATAGTCCGATCGTTTTATCTTTTGAAAGACCAAACACTTTATCCATACCACCGCTCACATAGGTTACTTCGCCGGTTAGTGCCTTGTGGCTATAAATAACAAACTTATCGCCAATATCTTCGACTAATCGCTGGTACTTTTCCTGACTTTCCCGTAAGGCTTTCTCTGCGCGATTACGTTCGGTAATATCTTCGACAATTGACCAGATTAATTCCTTTCCGGAAGTGTCGTAAACGACCACACCATTTAACTGAACTGGATAACGATTACCGTCTTTACGAATGTATTCTTTTCTGTAAGGACCGAAGCGGCCTGTCATTTTCATATTTTCAAGTTGCTGCACCTCCTGTGCCGCATAATCTTCAGGCGTAATGTCCCAATAAGTGAGATTTAATAACTCCTCGCGCGAATAACCCGTTGGCGCTAGCAAAGCACTATTGATTTCGATAAATTTGCCAGTAGCATAATCATTCAGTGCAATACCTACAGGCGACATGACGAACAGCGCTCTTAGGCGGGTTTCACTGTCTCGATTCTTTTGCTGGAACCTTCCAATTACAATGAATGGTAACAATATTAGAATACCGGCCATGATCATGCCAGAACGAAACAGAGTATTGTTGTTATCTGTAGCGAACCACCCTCCTTTGGGTATTGCCGCCATTTGCCAAAATCCGTTAGGTAATGAGATATCAAGTAACACGGGATGCTGGTCGAATACTTGATCATCTCCGAAAAATACCGATCCTGCTTTATTGAATTCATCCTTACTGCGAATAGCAATATCATATTCCTTCGTAATATCAAGCAAGCCACTCGCTTGATAAAATTGATCCACATCTATAACCGCTGAGATGACTCCCCAGAATGTTCTCTCACTATCATCTTCCTTATCGAAAAACACGGGAATACGCGCGACAAATCCCTTTCCTCCTTGAACCAAATCAACTGGCCCGGAAAATATAAGAAGACCCGTATCGCGCGCACGTATCACCGCCTCAAGCTGCTTGGGATGTTCCCAGAAATTCAAACCCAATGCTGCTTCATTGCCTTTGAGTGGATACATATAGCGCATCACCAAGTCGGGCGCAGCGCCAATATTGCGAAGTTGTGACCGGCCTTTAAACAAGTACTGTGCAAGTTCTGTAAATTTATCCACAGATAGATCAGGCTCAACTGAGATTGATGCTACTAGGCCTTGTACCAATTGGACATTACTAGCGATATTGCCTTCCAGTGTGGCACGAAGCAAGCTTACTTTAGTAAACACTGAAACACGTAGATCACGTTCTATATTACGTGTATGCAAGTAATCAACATAAAAACCAACCAGTAAAAGACAGATACCAACAGGTATTATGGGTAAAAAAACCAGCCTTCTTTGATAAAAGGGCAGAGAATGGCATATATGATCTTTCATATGTTGAAACCTAAAAAGCCGTAGTAACTACTACTTATCATTGGGTATTGATTGGCTTTAAGTCTTCTCCTATTTCTTGGTCTAAATCATCTGTCTTAATAGTACTAAAGTGCGATTAAGTTCAATCAACTCCGGCAAAACGAGAAGCTTATATCTGTTAACTCCTCAAAGGGGCGAAGGTTAACGTTGCCTAAAGGCAGCATCACATACCAAAATTGACCGTTTCCCTCGGTCAAGCCTTTAGCAGTCGACCAATATAGCCATGGGACTGCTTTATTTATTATTTATTTAAAATATTCAGGCTCAATTGCCAGACAATTAGAAGCTATGAAGATAAGGGCAATAACCAATAATAATTCTTCCAATCCATTACCTTACTCCGCAACTTTACCCAATTTTCGCTCCAACCCGACATCATGTTTGCCTCGATTACTTTTTCTCTATGATTTCAATATGTCTTAAGATAATGATAGAAATGCAAGATCTCAGAAAATATCCAGATTTCACACTCCATTCAAAAAAACATATCACTGACCATAACAAATTCTGTAGAGTAAGTTTCTGTTTATTGAATACTAAAATTTAACTAAGCAGAACTCCATCTAATCAATATTAAAATAATATAATTAAAATACAAATAGTTACATTATTTCTTGTCAACAAAGCACGTTCTTTAAAAATATGCCCCACAATCCCAATAGGATATTTCCTACATGAAAATAACACAACTTCCTAATTCATAACAAGAAACTGCCGACAAAACATATAGATGTTCATACCGTAAGATTTAATCTCATTCCAGAGAAAAAATAAAATAAAGAATATATGAAGTCGCAACACAAAAGTTTCAAGAAGGTGATTGAGATACTTAGTACACTTGTTATCCCGTATTTAGATATACAAAAAACTGCCTCTATTCAGAAATATGAAAGAATATAAAGCATGTTACAAGAATACTACCATGATTAAAGCGATCTTAATTTTTCTGAGATTCAATGCAGATCCAATGAGTGAATTTCATCGTTGTAGCTAAAACGATAGAATTCTATCAGCAAGGAGTTATGATGAATAAAGTTCTGATTTGTAACAGTCAATTGAATGAAATTGGTGCCATCCAGACCGTTCTGAAAAGCAAATACACCATTTGTTCAATGACTTCATGGAATGGTAAGTCGCTTAATTTCGACGGCATTGATGCCATTATTCTGGACGTAAACTTTACCGAGGCTCAGGGTCTTGATTTTCTGATGGAGGTATGCAGCACCACATATATCCCTGTCTTGCTCGTCACACAACCGGATGATCCGCAATGTGCCGTTGAGGCGCGTCGAATCGGCGCCTTTAATTACTGTGTCAAAACCGATAAATTACATTCCGTGCTTGACATGGCCGTGCAAGAAATGATTTTTTCTTTTAGTGATCAACAAGAATTGAAAAGAACAATCATGGCACAAAAAGCTCGTATTGCAGAACTAGAGGCACAGCTCGAAGCAAGTACTGGCAATGAATCTACACAGTCAAATGGCAAAGCACTGACAGCCAGTCAACAAAAACGTGCATCCTTGTTACAAGAAATTGCCAATCGATTGAACAGTGGAGAAATCAATCTACCCACCTTCCCAAGTATGAGTATTGAATTGGATCGATTAGTGCAAAAAGATGCTGGGATGGATGAAATTGCCGAATTATTGAAAAAAGACATGACGATCAGTGCAAAGCTGATCAACGTGGCTAATTCATCCCGCTACGGTGGATTACGGCACAGTAGCACAGTCGAACAGGCAATCAGTGTTCTTGGTCTGTTTACTTCCAAGGAGTACGTCGATATCATCGCTAACCGTGCTTTGTATGCAATTGGCAATCAGGGTTACTATAATTTGCTGAAGGATTTGTGGATACACGGAGTGGCATGTGCACATGCTTCTTTCCAAATAGCAACCACGGCAAAACTCTCAAAACCAAGTGAAGTATTCTTTATGGGGCTCATGCATGATATCGGCAAGCTCTTTCTATTACAAGTCATCTCAGAGTTACAGACTCGTGATCTCATTGATCCCGATATCTCTGAAGATTTTCTAACCGACTTTCTTCAACAGCATCATGGTATCTTTGGTCGCAAGTTACTCGAGGTCTGGAAACTGCCTTCTGAATATGCCCTAGTTGCACAATTTCACGAAACCATTGATCAAGCGCCAACGGTCTCATTAGAATTGTATGCCGTCTGTTTGGCAAATCTCCTGGCGAAACGTGCTGGATATGGTGTTTATACTGAGCAACAAGATGATGATAGTTACTTGGAAGGTATTACAAAATCCATCGGACTCGACATGGACAGTATCAGTACGATACAAAAAGAGCTGAATGTATTCATGGAGGAGACAGGACTAAGCTTTGATTAAGATTGAAAAACTATTATCACACCACTGAACAATATAGTAAATGCTAAAAAATCACAAATCCCACTATCTCCAAGCCCCTAATTAGTCTTCTCATAATTAAACTTGATTTCTATTTCTTGAGTGTTAATTAATCAACCACATAATCCTTCATCTCGGCCATCCCTTCCCAACCTATTGCGAAAGACCTCTGCAAAATACATGAATCTATTTGAAGCACCTTCAATTCGGATTTTCTCGTGAGTAATGAAGTATTTTTTGTAAGTTTCTCGCAAAAATTCCAGAGATAATCACCTCAAAACACCATTATCAGACTAGATGGACAGATTATCCCCATGGTTTTGACCTGCATCTGCCTGTCGATATACCCATTTTGGTAATCTTTCAGGTTGTAGGCCATAGCTTGCAAAATATGCCAAGCATGTGCTTTGGCTAATCCGCAATATCGCAGTACCTTGAATCCGAACCATCGCATTGGGCTGCCTAAGGTGTTGTGGTCCAATAAAGCCAGATACCTTGTTAAGAGAGTTATACTACTAACTAGCTAGCTAGGTGCAGGATGAAAGAATCATGAAAGCGAAGACCCTATCCAGAGCAATTCAAAAAGGAAGCTGTATCGCTGGTTACTGAGCGCGGTTACTCGATTGTGCAAGCAGCCAAGTGGTTGATACGAGTAAAAAGAATCTGCAGCGATGGATCAAGCAACAAGCGCAAGAAAAAAGCGGTGAATGAATCGCCCCGGTATTTTCGGAGATAAAATGATTTGAGAGGAGGAAGAGATGAAAAACCAAATCAGTTATTCAC
>JAMXAE010000077.1 GCA_024281695.1 Nitrosomonas sp.
GCATTGAATTGGAACAGCAATTAGAATCAGCAACACGCGCTTTTTTATCAGATCGATCTCGAAATCGATTTGACGAACAGACTGGAAAACTTGAAGTCTCTGAGCTCTTTGATTGGTACGCGAAAGATTTTGAGCACAATTGGCAAGGTTGGCTTAGTTTATCGCAATTCTTCATTCAATACCGCGATAGCTTGGCTGACACAGTAAACGCACGAGAATTACTGGCCACAGACAGTTTTTATGTTCAGTTTCTAGAATTTAATTGGATTCAAAATGAAAAGCTTAGAACACCATAGATTCATAATCCTGGCACTTGCAGTGCAATCTCGACATTGAATTCACCAGAATTGCTCATAGCGATTGCATCCTTTTTAGCTTTTCCAGCGCTTCACAATTTGCTCAGTTTCTGTCTGCCAACGCAGTGCCGTGATGCTTCTAAAAGAATACCTTAATCCATTCAGTCCCGATTCATAGTGATCACTGTACAGTGATCCCATCTGGAATCAAATTAAAACACTGAAAGGAGGCAAAATGAATACCACAAAAACTGAGTCATTCTATTGCGAGATAAAGGGGATTTGTTCGAGATGCTATTCATGGTTCATGTCTTTTTCTTTTAATTCTTCCGGCAATAAAGGGCTGCTGCTTCTGCTAGCAGTTTTGCTGCTTGCCGGTTGTAAAACCGTACCCATTCAGGATAGGAATTTTGCTGAAAGGGACGGTTTTTTGGAACAAAGTGAAAATACAGGTTTTCGTGTTCATCACAACGCCGGTACTGATAATGCAGTCATCGGTTCCATGTACGCATCGGGCAAAAGCGCTTTACTCAATGGCGCGCAAGTAAAGATTTCTGCGAAGGTAAAGAATCATTCGTTTGTGAACACGGGCCCTCAAAGCAGTGCGCGCGTTGAATTCAAAGCATCGGATTCATCCTGCTTGATACGCGTCGATAGATTTATTGTGGGTAATGCTTATGCGGATACATCGGATTGTCAGCAAAATATTGAAACCCTACATGCAAGGATACAAGCCAAGGACGCTATCTTGCATATCAGTGTGTCGCAGTATCAGACGGAAGTCACGGTATTCAGTGGCGTGATCAAGGTAATATTGCTGGAAGATGCAACGCAGTCCATTGACGTCAGAGCAGATCACGGAATTATTATTACCCATGACGCGATTGACCATCCTTATCCGGTTACTCCGGACGAAGTCTGGCAACGCATACGCTGGAGAGGGGATTTCCAGCTCTATAAAACAGTCGTTGATTGGAATAAAGTCATCGCAGTCGCTGTCACTGTTGCCATCGTCGCTGCTGCGATATTACTCAGCAGAGGTCATGGTGGTGGCGGTTATGGCGGTGGGTTTCCTAGGCACCGCTAGTTAGTGATCAATTGTCTTAGAACGGTATGTCATCATCAAAGTCAGGTACTGATGTTGAGGTTGCTCCCACGGGCAAAGGCAAACTACTAACGATGTAAAGATTTAGAATGTCTTCGCGATCCATAAAAAGAATCTGGCTGCGCTTAGTAGCATCTAGCTTTTCACCAAGCCAATTTCTAGCTTGCTTGGTTATTTCTCCGCCTGCGACAATAAATGCATGATCAACCAGCACACGCCTGTTTATTTCCGGGTCAAATATTTCGTGACCTAGCATCATGAGAATTTGATTATGTATTTCGGCGATGTTGGTATTCGAAGCTTTGCTTATTCCTGATGCATCAAGCTTTCCTTTTTTGACTTGAACACCGAAATATAAAATGTGTTGTGTCGGGAGAGTGTATCGCATCCAGATATCTTTCCCGTACTCAAGCGCTTTGTCTTTGTGACCAGCAGCCGTGATGCGGTGAAAGCCAAGTTGTCGAAACAGTGGAAGCAAAATTTCCTCAATCAATTGATCCTCAGAGCATTTATTTAAGTATTCAATTAATTGTTCCCTTTTTTCGATTTCCTTCGGAGTGAACGGTCGATGAGGATTAGTCGCTGTCGATATCGTTTTTGTGCCGATATGGCGAATATAAAGTAGATTATCTTCACCATAGAATGCTTCGTATCCCTCTCGGAATAGGGGTTTGTTCAATGCTTCAAGTGCTTGCAAACGATCTGGATCATTTGATTCCGCATCAGATTTATGCATCAGTACTCGTAGTACATAGACAAAGCGATCTGGCAAGGCATGGGCTGTTGGTTGTGGTTCTTGTAGTAACTCTGAGAGTCTTTCCGAAGTCCAAGCCCAACGAGTCGAGCCGTCATGAATAAAATCAAGATCACACTCTTCGAAGAATTGAGTGATGTAGCTGCTGGAGCGATACGGGAAAAACTCCGCATCACCTATTATCATTTCTGCAATCGCGCGCAAATTTCTTTTTTTGAAATTCATATTAATAGTTTTATTCAAGACGATTGAGCTTTCACTACTCCAAATCAAGTAATTTCTCAAAACACCATCGCATGATCAACCAAATATCTCCCGTCTCGATGCACCAGCACCATTTCCGCAACAAACTCGCCCGGTGCTTTCGTGAATGATTGTTTCCACACAAACGCCGCCGAATCCGGGCGGTGGAAGACGGCGACGGGGGTGCGGGTGGTGAAGTAGCCTTTTTCCGTTTGGTACTGCTGGCAGACGCATTGAAAATGATCTGGTGTGACGATAGCTTTCAGCCGTTTGGTGAAATCGCGCACGTGCTGGGCGTAGTTGATTTGGGTGGAGGCATCCATCAGGTTATCCATGATCGGGTTGGCGATGTTCCATAGCTGCTGATCGGTCATTTGGTCGAAGCGCATGGCAGCCGTCATTTGGGCTCGTTTCCAGTACCGGATTGCTTTTGGTACACTTCATACGAAGTGCTGGTGCTCGACAGGCAGCGAGCGCGTTCTTGCTGATCCATGATTTTGCTGCATTCGTTGCGTTGCCACGATTGACCGGTGGAGTAGAGCTGCTGAGCAGTGCAGCCGGTTACTGTCACCACCGCTGCGGTGACTGCGATAGCCAGAATGTGGGAATTCATGCGGTGTGTTCGTTGCCGACGACGTTGATCATCCAGCCGATACCGAAGCGGTCGGTGAGCATGCCGAAGCGCGGTGACCAGAATGTTTTGGTCAGCGGCATTTGCACTTGACCGCCATCGGACAATGCGGCGAAGAAGTGATCCGCTTCCGCTTCGGTTGCAACGGCAATGGAAAGCGAGAAACCGCTGAATGACAAACCTTCTTCGCAACCGTCGGAAGCCATCAAACTGTTTTCTCCGACGCGAAAGCTGGCGTGCATGACTTTGTTCTCAAATCCAGCGGGGAGCATGCCGGGCGGCGTGGGATCAGGGCTGTCTTTAAAGCGCATGATTAGATCGACTTGTGCACCCAGTGCGCTGCGGTAGAATTCCAGCGCTTCTTCACAGCGTCCGCCGAAAAACAAATAAGGTTGAATCAATGGATTGGGCATGGCGACTCCTTCAGCTTTGCGGTTGATGGTAAAGTGTACGAATCAGTATTAACGAAAGTATATTAGCAATTGGATGGTCTGTTTGAAATTTTATGGAAAGAATGATGCACCTTGTCGATTGATAAAATACCCTCATGCCACCCGATGACGATGAAACCCTAAAAGCCCACGCCGCGGTTGAAACAGTTTATCGCTGCCATTCCCGGCATGTTTTTGCGACGCTGGTGCGGCTTCTGGGTGATTTCGATTTGGCTGAAGAAGCGTTGCAGGATGCTTTCAAGGCAGCAATGGAACAGTGGCCGAATGATGGTATACCTGCCAATCCGCTTGCCTGGCTGGTTTCGGTCGGGAGATTCAAAGGTATCGATGCCATTCGTCGTCACAGCCGGTTTGAGCCGTTGCCGGAAGATATTGAAGAACAACTTTCTGTAGACATGCACGATGCATTGGACGGCGAAGGAATTGAAGATGATCGTCTCAGATTGATCTTTTCTTGTTGCCATCCGGCATTATCATCCGAAGCCCAGGTGGCAATGACTTTACGCGAAGTGTGCGGTTTGAGTACCGAAGCCATTGCCAGTGCATTTCTGGTCGCATCCTCGACGCTGGCGCAGCGGATTGTGCGCGCTAAAACCAAAATTCGCTTGGCGCGCATTCCTTATCAAGTACCCACTCCCGATCAACAGCATGAACGCATGGACAGTGTCTTGCATGTCGTCTACTTGATCTTCAATGAAGGTTATTTTGCATCATCGGGTGGATCATTGATTCGTCCAGAGCTTTCGGTAGAAGCCATTCGTCTGGGGAGACTACTGATTGAATTGCTACCGCAACCTGAAGCGACCGGGCTGCTGGCATTAATGCTATTGCAGGAGTCAAGACGGGCCGCGCGCAGTTCGCCATCGGGGGATTTGGTGTTGCTGGATGAGCAGGATCGGACGCTTTGGGATCGCGACCAGATTGCGGAAGGCTCAAAGCTGGTGGAGCAAGCCTTGTCCTCAAAACGATTCGGTCCTTACACACTACAAGCCGCTATTGCTGCGGTTCATGCCAATGCAGTCGATGCTGAAGCAACCGATTGGATTGAGGTCGTTGGGTTATACGATATTTTGCTGCGCATTCATCCTTCTCCCATTGTCGAACTCAATCGCGCAGTGGCTGTGGCGATGCGTGACAGTCCTTTATCAGGCCTTGCGCTTATCGATGCCATTCTGGCGCGTGGCGATCTAAATAACTATCATCTGGCACATGCATCGCGAGCGGATTTGTGTCGTCGACTGGGTAGGGTTGCTGAAGCCAAATCTTCCTATCAGCTTGCGCTCAGTCTTGCTCAATTGGAACCCGAGCGCCGTTTTCTGCAGCGTAGATTACGCGAATTGTAGGATTAATTTGTTGTTTCTGTCTTACCAGATCAAGAACAATGGTTTAGTTTGTTATGCAAATTAATTCGGCGAAAAAATTTTATGGCGTGGTGTCGAAATGGGTGGTTGCCGTTCGATTAAGAGTTTGAGTAACCTTTTAATCACTTAATCTTACAAAGGAGAATAATCCTATGTCGCAAAAAATTAAACCGATTCCCGATGGCTACCACACACTGAGCGCATACCTGACAGTCCGAGGTGCAGCGGATGCCATTGAATTTTACAAGAAAGCGTTTGGCGCCATCGAATTGATGCGCTTGAACATGCCGGATGGAAAAATGGCGCATGGCGAATTCAAAATTGGGGACTCCATATTCATGATCTCGGATGAGAATCCCCAATGTTTTTCGATTTCTCCGGAAGTGCTGAAGGGTAGTCCGGTGACACTGCATCTTTATGTGGCCGATGCCGATGTCATTTTTTCCGATGCACTTAAGGCGGGTGCCAAAGAAACTATGCCGTTGGCAAATCAATTCTGGGGAGATCGCATGGGCGCATTGGTCGATCCTTTTGGTCATCACTGGATGATTGCTACGCATATCGAAGATGTGGATCCCAGTGAATTTCAAAGCAGAATGCAAGCTTGTTTTTCGGCCAAATAGGCGTAGGCATATGATAAACAATTTTTTAAATAACTTGATCCGTCATTTAATAATGAGACAGTAATGAATAACTCAATAAAATTTAAGCTAAACCCTGAACTAGACCTGATATTTGAGCGCATTGTTGACGTGCCGCCAGAACTTGTGTGGGCGGCATGGACGACCCCTGAACAACTGAAACAATGGTTTACTCCCGCACCATGGAAAACCGTGGACTGTGAAATCGATCTGCGTCCGGGTGGAATGTTTAGTACCGTGATGCGCTCACCCGAAGGGCAAGAATTTCCCAATCTCGGTTGTTACCTGGAAGTGATCAAAAACGAAAGACTGGTTTGGACGAATGCGCTTGAGCCTGGTTTTCGACCATCCAAACGCCCTGTTGAAATGCCTGGACATGAGTGCGCGGAATTTTCATTGACAGTGGTGATTTCGCTTGAGCCACATGAAAAAGGCACACAATACACGGCGCTTGTTATGCACTCGAATAAAGAAGACCGTGCCAAACATGAGGCAATGGGTTTCCAAAAAGGTTGGGGGATTGCCCTCGATCAACTCGTGGCGACGATTAAAAAGAGCTAATAACATGCTGCACAATGACAATGCAGTCATTAAAGGAACATAGGATGCCTACCAAAATATTTGTCAATTTGCCGGTAAAAAACTTGAATCAATCGATTAAGTTCTTTACCCAACTGGATTAGACATTTAATCCTCAATTTACCGATGAGACCGTTACCTGCATGATTTTCAGTGAGGATATTTTTGTCATGCTATTAATCGAAGAAAAATTCAAGATGTTCACCCCAAGCAATTTGCGATGCCACCCAAAGCTCGTAAGTATTGATTTACTTGTTGTGCGACAGCCGCGTCGATGTTGATGCCATGGCGCGCAAAGCCGTTGCTGCGGGAGGCTCAACCTATAACGAACCGTAGGATCACAGTTTTATGTATGTGCATGGCTACCAGGATCTCGATGGGCATATCTGGGAGTGGATGGCGATGGAATCGGGTGCGACTGAACAGAGCAATAATTAAATTTTTATGGAGTCAATAACATGCAAAAAATAACCCCTTGTTTGTGGTTCGATGATCAGGCAGAAGAAGCTGTTGCGTTTTATACCGCAATTTTTAAATCCTCGAAAATTCTGGAGATTGCCCGCTACCCTGAATCAGGGCATGAATTTCATGGCAAACGCGCTGGTTCGGTGATGACCATAACGTTTGAACTGAATGGGCAAACATTTACGGCACTGAATGGAGGCCCTGTGTTTACTTTCAATGAAGCCATATCCTTTCAGGTGAGCTGCGAGAATCAGCGGGAAATGGATGAGTATTGGCAAAAACTTTCTGAGGGTGGCGACGAGAAGGCGCAGCAATGTGGCTGGTTGAAAGATAAGTACGGGGTGTCCTGGCAAATTGTTCCAACTATGCTGCCGGCATTGCTTACATACTCCAACCAAGAAACCGCCAAGCGGGTTATGAATGCGCTACTGAGCATGAAAAGAATCGATATCGCAGCACTCCAGCGCGCAGCAAATGAATAGCGGTGCATAGACCAAGTCTATGTTTAAAAAAATAGTGATGACTCTCTAATCGTGGAGACTACGATGAAATATATGCTGTTGATATACCAAGATGAGCTTGCCCTGACGGAAACTGACCGGGAAGCATGCTACCAAGAGTCCACGCAATTGGCTCACGATCTAAACGCCAAAGGCCAATTTCTATCGGCCAATCCCTTGCAGCCGACCGCACTGGCAACCAGCGTACGGGTGCGTGAAGGCAAACCGCTTATCACCGATGGGCCATTCGCGGAGACGCGCGAACAACTGGGCGGATATTATCTGGTCGATATTAACAATCTGGATGAAGCCATCGCCATTGCATGCAAGATTCCGATAGCGCGCAAGGGTACGGTTGAAATTCGGCCGGTGATAGAAATTAAAGGATTGCCGGAAGGCTGATGGGTTAGGCCGGTGCATGCAAAAGAAAAAAGACATAAGGGGCTATCGTAATCCACAGCACAAGGAGAACCCAAATTCGCCCCTGTCGAATATTGTAATTGCCAAGGCTCTAGACTAACAGGTTATCTCTGCTAGTCTAGAGCCTTGGCAAATAGTGCTGCCCAGGAGTGACCACCGACGTAATGAAAAATGAGGAACTCGAACGCAATGGTCAGCATTGCCCAGAGCAAACCGATAGAAACAGCCTCGCTGCCAGAAACAGGGGGGGGCGAGAATGCTCAGCCTCCACATGACGGCACCGAGCAATAAAATTCCGCTGACTGTCGAGAGTTGGTGCGTGGTCAATTCCCTCAAATACTTGTCATAGGTAAAATCACGTATCATGCCATTTGCAATCGAAACCAGCAGCATCACAAACCATGCGGTCATATATTGCCAGAGATTGGGATTATCGAAGAGGAGCGGCATGAGCAACAAATATAAATAATGGATGAAATTATAGCGCTACAATAGTCTTTCATTTCATTCCTCTTGGATAATCAATCATGAAAACATTCGATTTCTATGACCGGGGCGCTGATCGTCCCTGGATTAATCCTCTACTTACGAGCGCTGTAATCGTAGGCCATACGACCGCTACCAGCACCAAGTTATGGCTGCGGGCTTATCAGGAAAATACCTACCGAATGGTGATCAGCCCTGAGCCGATACTGCGCGACAATGAGTCCGCTTCCGATTGGAGTCCCGAAACGAAGCAAGTAGATGGTAAAGAAATTTTTTTCCTAAAGAGTGTTGCTAACGAAGGCGTGGTTCGTGAAATACCGGATGCATTGCTGACTGACGCTTCCGATTTGAAATACGCGCATGATATTACTGAAGTTTGGGAAGTTGCCGGGCTGAAACCGGCCCAACGCTATTATTACGCGGCCTTCGCGCTCAATCTGGCAATTAGAAAAACACCTTGGGAGATTACTCCCGATTACCAATTTAATCGCTTCAAAACGCAGGGTGTCGCGCAGAAATCCATAACGTTCGGTCTTTTTAGTTGCCATATGCCGTACAAGAAGAATTCGTTTGATCTGGTCAATATTCACATGTGGGATCGCTTTGGCGATGAATTGGACCAACGCAACGGCGATTTTATTCTCGGCGTTGGCGATCAAGTCTATGTCGATGGCAATTCCAAAGTCAGTATTTGGGAATGGCTGAGAAAAATTCGTAAGGAGTTTGTGAAGGAAGTAAAGGAGGGCGAGCGCGTAGCCGTCATGCGCTCTTGGTATCGCGATATCTATCGGGGGTACTGGGGGCATCGACAACTGCGGCGAGTACTGTCGCGCTTTCCCACTTACATGATGTGGGATGATCACGAAATCCTGGATGGATGGGGTTCTTATAATGCCAAGGAAAGGCAGGATCTGCTAGATTCATGGTGGGATTGGAATAACGATGAAGAAAAGCTATCCCTTTTTTATCAGATGTATGAGGCTGCGAAGCTGACTTATCATGAGTATGAACATGTGCGCAATCCTACGACCCCCATTAATCAATTTGATTATGCATTTACTTGGGGTGAGTCGGCTTTTTATGTGCTCGATATGCGCGGACAGCGCGATTACACCCGCACGACGGATGATCGAATTTTAGGGCAAGCGCAAATGCAACGTTTCAAAAATTGGCTGGAATCCGATACATTTAAACACGCTAAATCCGTTTTTGTGGTTTCGCCAGTACCTGTGGTGCATGTGAAGAGTTTTGTCGTGAATTATCTCGACGTTCTTTCTCTGGCGGACGATTTGCGTGATCAGTGGGAGCATGAAAGCAATTGGGTAGAGCGCGATGAACTTCTCAATGCAGCTTTCAAAGCGGCAAATACGCACGGAAAATCCTTGTACTTGCTGAGTGGCGATGTACATATCGGTGCAGCGTTTCGACTGAGCCATAAAGCATATAAGGGCACCAGTGTGTATCAATTGACTTCGAGTGCCATTACTTACGATCTGCCTTGGGCACAAGCATCCGCACTGGCGCTGGCGGTTAAAGATCACGGTATCTTGCAGAGAAGTCCGGAGAATGGCGAATCCAATGTGTCATTCCAGTTGCTGATGGAGCCTTGCAAGACCAATAATTTTGCGCTCATTAATGTGCGAACTAGCGATCAGGGCAAAGTAGAAGTCGGGTGGGATCTTTATGGCTCGGCAGAGTTGGGCACTGCGGTGACTAAGCTGGAACGATTGGTATTGGTTTAATCTCAACCCATCGAGCATTGTTTGCTTTTTCTAAATGGATTGTCGGACGGGTACGATTGGTTTCCATCCAATGAAAACAACGTTGATTTTGATTGTCCTTGTGGTGTTCGCGACGGCTGTCTTTACGATTAGTAAAGAAGAACAAGCCGGGTCATCGGTGGGAAAAACCGCTATGTCCTACCTCGACATTGCTCAGGCGATCAAAGCAACATATGATCAACAGCTCGATGGATTAACCGATTATCAGGCCAGTCACTATGCTGCCAGAATTTATCGCATAAGCGGAAATGCTGATTATCTGGAATATAATTTGCGTGATCTAAGGTCAATGATTGAAGAAGCTGAAGAGCTTTTGCAAATTGCACAGGATAATGCCGAGATCGAATATTCCAGAATCAGAGCCGATGGTTGGTCGGCTAGTGCCAGGGCACGTTTGCGGCGCCAATCATTGATCATGGCACCTGATTATCCTTATTATTTAAGAAGTTTAGGGTTATTGCGGCGTACTCTCGAGTATCGCGTCTGTTCTCCTCAGTTTGAACTATTGAAAGCACATGTTCTCGCACATGACTATGCACCTTATTTCGGCAATCCTTTCATGATTGAGACATGGGCAGCTCAGTTGGCGAATACGGTGGTATGGATTAAGCAACTCGGCGGTGAGGATTACAGTGCAATATTGATCGATGCGATGCGAACAACATACCCGGATGAGCAGGATCATTTGCTGAGTGCGAATCAGTATGAAAATAAGTTGTACGGTTATACTCACCTCATTTTGGCCAGTAGCCAGTATTATCAATATCCAGTTAGTCGAGCCGATTTTGCATGGATTTTTGACTATTTTGACGCGCATATTGATACGATTATCACGCGTGCTAAAGCCGATGTGATTGCCGAAGTGGGAATCTCCTATGTATTAGCCAGAGAATTGGATCACCCTGCTCTTGAGAAAACAAAACAAAGCATCGCGCAGCAATTCCATGCATTGCGTCAGATGATCCCGGGTAAGAATGAGGATTTCGACATTCCAATCGGCTCGCATCGCAATATCTTATCCATCATCCTATTGTCTTCGCCTCAGAAGCTTTACCCAGGGCCTTGGCTCGGTGAAATTTCAGGGATTGCACAGTGCGAAGAGGGTAGCGACCGGCTCGCTAATGCCTCGCTTTTCTGAGAAACACATTGCGTTATTGCCAACTGTAGAAAGCAGATAGAAAAACAAAGCTGACCAACTGGTTAGTGTCTTGCGTCAATCTTGTCCCATCGGTATAGCGCCAATTCCAAGTCCATTCATTCGTTTTAAAGTGATCCAGAATATAGTCCAAACGCAACCCCAAGTTTTTTCGCACATCGTATTTTGCATACAATCTCAAATTGCCATATTGGGTTGAAATATTCGGTACTGTATTGATCTGTGGATCGAGAATAACTTGCTGTTTAAATTTATTTGTAAAATCTGAATAGAGTAAGTTAGCGCCGGTTTCGATTTTCTCAGTTAACTTGCCATTGATATCTAGCCCAAAAGAAGTACTCAGATCTTGCAAGTTAACTCCCCAGACTTCACGAAATCCACTATAAGTAATGGGATTCCTGGATAGCTGATCAATATGCGTTTCATTCCTGGAGAACCAAGCGGTTGCTTGCCATGATTCCGAGAAAGTATAAGTGGCATCAAGCGAATAGTTTCGTGCCGAGCCTTTGCTTAATCCTAAATTCGAACCCGTTCGATGGCCGAAGTTGTTGCGTGATTCATCAATGGTTACTTGTAGTGATAGTGATTCTATGGGTTCCCAATTCGCCATGAAGCGTACTTTGTCGCGCATGCGATCCGCTAAATTGAAAGGCGCAATCAGATTGAAGAAAGGATCGCCGCTTCCTGTGGTATTGGTCAGAAAACTCGAGCCAGAACGATCACTGTGAATATAGGAAATGGTGCCGGTGATCGTATCCGATAATGAACGCCGTAATTCGGCGCGATATGAAATTTCATCGGTTCGATTACGATGGCCGGTATTGGTTGCGAGACCGCTGCGATCTCTATGATCATAATCGATGCTACCAATCAGGCGGAAATCTTTGGGTAATGAGTAATTGGCTTCAAATTTACTGGTAATGGTTTGGAAAGAACGTGGATTGTTCAATCCATTCCATCGATTATCATTTAAGTCCAATAAGGTTGCCATCGGGTTATAAAGTAGTAACGGGGTTTTGTCATCGCGATCTTCAAAGCGAAAATGAGTATTAATCGACAGCTTAGCGAGAGGCTTGGCGGTTAATCCAGTTTGTAACAAAGCGCTATCAACGCGACCGCCCAGGTGGGAACCAATACCCGGTGCAGAAAATAGCGTTGGAGAAAAATGGTCAGTTTGGGTGGCACTTGTGTAGGCAACTTTGAATGTGCCGCGTGCGGTGGGTGCAAAGCTATAACCACCGGATAAAAAAGCCTGGTGTGATTGGTTATCAGGAGTGAGCGCGATGGGTGTAAATACATTGGGTGCATAAATGCCTCCCACATTGCTGCCCCCCATAACATTTAGCATGGGGTTTTTATTGTCATACATCGTACCGTAGTATCCACCGGATAATTGTAGTTGCTTTCCGGTGTAATCAAGAGAAGCGCCAAACTGACGAATAGTTGAATTAATTGGTTCAGGAATAAATTCAAAGCCTCCCACCGCGGCGGGGCCTGGTGCGCCGAGTCGATTGCCACGTCCGAACAGGCGTGCGCCGTCTTTTTCTTCGTTGCGAAAATACATTTGAAACTCAAGATTACTCAACATAAATTTATTGTAACTGAACCCGATAGATTGACGTTCCGTCTTCAGTTGAGCCGGATCTCCAGAGGTGAGAGAGACGGGTAGGTGTGGATCAGTCGTACCTATCCCAGTGATTGCTGTGTTGACAGTAAATGGCTCGTGGCGGGGTGTTTGGCTATAGTCGATAGAGTAACCCCACTGGCCTTGCTTACTATGTTCTAAGCGAACATCACGATTTTCAAAGCCTAAATTGCGGCCTAATAATTTGAGCCAAGTCCCACTATTGTCATTACGTTTTACCATATCTACGTTAACAATTCCGTAAGGCCCTTCATGACGTAGGCCATTGTACTGACCAAAACGTGCATTATCATTCCATAGATAGCCGGCTCCAAAGTTGAGGGTACTTTTGGGTTTCGAGAGCTGCTTAAATAAGTCGTTTTCGTTTTCAGATGACCAAGTGGGTGCGGCAGTCAACAAGAGCATAACAAGAATGATCGCTGATTGAGATGATTCTTTCCTGAATAAGCGGATATCCATTTTTTTCACTTAACGCTGAAACATGCTTTCATTGCGTATATTTTCATGGTTATTACTACCATGAATTTGGGTATGGCAATTGAGGCAACCTCTGGCTAAGGTATTTCTTGCATATGAGCCTGTCAGTGTTCCGGAGCTGCCTTGGTGAGTGTTGGGTTCGTGGCATTCTTGGCACAAGAATGGAGAACGCGATCTGAGTAAATTCGGAGCGGTAGTGCCATGTGGGTTGTGGCAAATGACACAATTTTCTTGTGCGGGAGG
>JAMXAE010000078.1 GCA_024281695.1 Nitrosomonas sp.
GCTAAACCTGGAAATGCATTCTGGTGCCATGGAAAATTGAATCAAATCAGTGAGCATGCGATTGAAGGTGATCTAAGGATATTTGATGAACATGGCCACCTATTGGTAGAGATCGATGGTTTACGTTGTCGTGCTTTAACCACAGAAAAGAAAAATCCAATTGATCAATTGGCAGAATGGACATATGCATGGCAATGGCAGAAAAAGGCGTTACAGTCCCAAAAGAAACGTATGGGTTGCTGGCTGGTATTTAATGACAGCAGTGAAATCAGTGAATTTCTATGTCAAGAACTGGAAAATAGCGGGAATCAAGTAATACGTATCCCTATTGATGATGTTTATCAGCAGGAATTCACGCAGATGCACCCATTGAGTTCTAATGAATCTGAGTATTTGGAAAAAGTGATATTAAGAGCAAAATCGCTCGGTTGTGTGGGTATATCTTATTTGTGGGGACTTACAACAACTTCTCAACAGGATCCTATCGGTGTTGTTCAAATAAGCGTTGCACTCCAGGTCATTCAACTATTGAGCAAAATATTTACTGTCAATGTACCGCGCCTATACATGATTACTCAAGGTACCCAGGCAGTCATGGATAATGATGATATACAAAACATCTCGCAAGCATCACTCACTGGATTAACCCGTGTTGCGTTTAACGAATATCCGCTTCTTCGATGCACTCAGGTTGATTTGGATTCAGTCAATTCACTTAGGCAGATTGAATTATTAACCAAAGAACTCTTGTCTGATGATAAAGAAGATGAGGTGGCTTTACGCAGTGGAATAGATCGTTTTGTACATCGTTGGGAACGCTATAACGTCGAATACTTGGCAAATAATGCACTTATTTCACACAGTGGCGAAGCCGTTGAAGCATTTCAACTAAAATGGGGAAATCACCCTGAATTTTGTTTAATGTCGATTCCTTTACCGCAGGCCGATGAGGTAACTGTTGCTTTAGAGTGTATTAATTTAAGCGGCTACTCCCCCTCTGAAAGTGACGAAAATCATTCGTGCGGATATTTTGCAATTGGAACAATAGAAAAAATCGGAAGCAAAGTGACGGATCGATGCCTAGGCGATCTTGTGATGGTTGCTATCCAAGGCAAGATCGTTTCTCACTTGGTATGCTCGGCAAATAAAGTCTTCTCAGTCGATTATTTGCAACTATCTCGTGAAGAAATCGCTACATTGGCTACAACATTGATTCCAGCTTATTACGCTCTGCAATATATTGCTCGAGTTGCTCCTGGCGAAACTGTTCTAATAAATGCAAGGCTAGGTGCAGTTGCCTCAGCTTTAAATAATATTGCACACTGCTTAGGAGCATTGCCTCTTCTCCATCATGAACATGATATTGATGAATCTATCGAGAAAAATGTAACCCTACTGCGGGTTTGGATTCATGAGGCGAATGCTAGCAAACCTGCTGGTATCGATAGCTTATTGGCTCCGGATACCCATGAAATTATATTAACGCAAACAAACGCTGAGATTGCACTCAATGGGGTACTTGGTAACAGCTCTACCCACTTGGATGCACTAAAACTTGCATTAACTGCACCAGGGTTATTTAATCAGTTATTGCAAGCAATAGGGCAATTTTTTATTGCAAAAAAGATTACTCAAATACCCCCGATAGAAATATTAACGATGGGAGAAGGTCTGACGTTTTTGGCAGATCGCAATCGTTCGATTACACACAGTGCGCTACAACATATCTTATCTCTCAAAGATAAATCAGCGATTACTGTTGTGGACGAACGAAAGCAATCGATGTTATTTGCTGCTGATGCTTCTTATTTGATTACCGGGGGATTTGGGGGATTTGGCCTTGAAGCAGCAAAGTGGATGGTGAAACATGGCGCTAGAAATCTTATTTTGGTCAGCCGACGCGGTGCTTCTGATAATGCCTCAAAAGCTTTGCTAGCAACACTTGCAGAGAAAAAAGTGCAAGTTATGGCGATGGCTGTAGATCTTGCAGATGAAATGCAGGTGAACGCAATGTTCGACGAAATTATAGCCAAGTCGCCACCTTTAAAAGGTATATTGCATACCGCTGCAATTCTTGATGATGCGCCTATTGCTGAGCTGAATCCAGAGCGAATCGCCAATGTGATGAATGCTAAGGCATTGAGTGCTTGGCATATGCATCAGCTTACACAGAGGCTCTCATTAGACTTCTTTGTATTATTTTCATCTGTTTCAGGAATTATCGGGAACGCGCGCCAGGCAAATTATTCTGCTGCTAATACCTTTTTAGATGCGCTGGCAGCGAAACGCAGATCCGAAGGCTTACCTGGCACGAGTGTCAGCTGGGGAGCGATTGCAACAGGCATGGCAGTCAATAGTGAAGAAGTGAAAAAACATTTGGATCTCATGGGCATGAACACATTAACTGTGAATCAAGCATTGGATTCATGGGCACAAATGCTCAATGTTGCACTCCCACAATACGGTTTGATGAATTGCAATTGGGAGAAATGGCAAGCATTTGAACCTACTGGAGGTAATTCTCCTAGATTTTCAAGTTTGGTAAAAGACTCTAGCCAGAAACAGGAAGCATCCTTAACTAAAACATGCTTAGAGATAAATCAATTACCTGAGGACGAGAAACAAGCAGCCATGTGTTATGCATTAATTGAGCAAGTTGCATCAGTTTTGCGCATTCCAGCTGAAAGAATCGATAGGGAACAATCATTAACCCAAATGGGGATTGATTCATTAATGTCCGCAGAGTTACAGGCAGCCATTAATAAAACCTTCGGAGTTCGAATCTCTACTTTGGAATTTATGCGTAGTCCGAATCTGGAATATCTCGCTGACATACTCATGGATAAGACGATTCGATCCCTTTCATCGCCAGTTCCAGAAGTAAATATCCAAGAAAATTCAGTGATTGATCATATGTCTGAGAAAGATATCGATATATTGCTTAAGCAACTACTGATGGAAGTTTCTGGTGCTTCACTAGGAGCAAGTAAAGATGCCGCCGTTTAGTTAAAAATACGCCATTGGCAAAGTTGGCGTATTGCATGAGTTCTTTGCATGCATCACCATCATCGAATCAACCATGCAGTAAATGTAAAAATGAAACGAGTGGATATTTCTTACCAGCAACATAAACGAAATGAAAATTACGATCGTATTGTACATTGGTCTGGTATCGGTGGACTTACGGTAGCAGCACTTCTTTCTCGGTATGGGAATAAAAAAGTAGTTGTTCTCGAGGAACATTCCGTGGTCGAGAGGTTTACTCATGTATTCCATCGTTCCAATTACGAGTGGGAAGTTAGCATGCATTAACATAAACCGTGTCAGTCATCTAACTACAGAAGTTCGCGCGGCTTTTGATTATCTTACTCATGGCAAACTGCGATGAAGCAAAATGCCGGATGTTTTTGATCCAATTTTCATTGGAAATCAAGTTACTGATTTTACGATAAATGTTGAAATATCCAGGCAACGAATGCATTCCTATTTTCCATCTGAAAAGCGAGCTATCGAAAAATATATGTTAATTTGTAGTAATTCTGAAGTTTTGGATTTGAGTCTTGAGTGGAAGAATTTGGATGGTAAGAAAATTCGCTATATCACACCCCCGGTATAACCGAGGGTGTTTACTGGCTTGAATGATTAATGGCCAGATTGACGCATATGCTTCATGGCTTCATCGGAATGTTTGGCGGATTCCTCTGCATGACCCATTTCAGCATGTTTGATGGCTTCATCTAGGTGTTTGATGGCTTCATCCATATGCTTGTGAGCCGCAGCATGATCATCTCTTGCTGCTTTGGCATGTCCCAAACTATCTTTTGCATGCTGGAGCGCATCTTTAGCATGCCCCATTTCTCCATGTGCCTGAGCTTTTCCTGCATGCTCCATCGCTTCTGAAGTATGTCCAGCATCAGCTGCCCAAACTTGGGCACTCATCAATAATACTAATGCTCCAGTTGCAATCGTTGTTGATATAACTCTCATGACAATTACTCCTTTTTGCTAATACATTAATAATGTAAACACCTACCACAAATCGTACTGACCAAACCGAAAACCCAAAGAAATATTCAATTCTTTAATACTTCTCTCACTCAGCCAGCACATAGTTTATTTATATCACACATTATAGAAAATATCATAAGAAATGACTTTCGAAGGGTTTTTTAATTTGTAAACATCATTAAGCTATTTGCGGCCCACAAATGATAATCTGCAGTTCATTAAATCAAACCAGAGAGATAATCCAAGTTACTTTAGTAGAGCTCTTGAAAAGAGCTCTACTAAAGTTTATCCAAATACTTCAAGTGCTGTGTATGTTGCCATAAAATATGGTTATTATAAATAATAGATTACATTATTTTTGCTCTACGTTCTCTTTGACAATATTGTAATATTTATTGCACTACTTTTACGAATACTCTTAAAAATTTGAGGTACAGGAGTATCGTATGGTGTAATTCGTTATCAGATACTAAAATTTTTTAAATAACCCATAGGGTAATGCAATTATGCAACCCACTGTAATCATCAATCAACATCGTAATACCGCTATCATTGTTGCAACCAGTGGTAAGAATCTACTTGTTATTAAGCTAGCCAAAGGAAAACTAACAGTAACTCCATTATCATTAGAAAAAATTAAAGTTCAAGGTTATATAACCAGCAATTATTCACCAAAATTGGCAGCACAATCTTATCTACAGCATGGTGCGGGTGTCAGTGAACGAGCTCGAAAATATCTTGAGAAAATTGCATGTAGCAATTTCTCAGATAGCCTGATACTAAGTTAATCACTCTAAAGAATAGCAATGAATCTATTGACGCTATCTCTTTTATATTATGGAATGAGAAAAACTTGTTCACAAGCTAACCTTCACCTGAAAGAATAAATAGAGCAACAAACTATGATTAATTCTGATATATGGCAAGATGTAACTTGTTGATAAAGATCTTGCCAGATTAATCACCAATAAAAAAACATATCGCAATGATCGGATGTTATCTGCCGGAACGTCCGCTTCAAACGGAACTAGGAAACATCGAAGTCAAGACACTGGAAGTTCAGATAAAACTAAGAATTCTGGTCGTATAACGACCACATTGTTATGGCTTTGAACTTATGGAAATATCCCAAAAGAATGGCTCCGATTACAAGGTTGCTAACTGTTAATCGATTTATTACCAGTGTCAAATTGACAATCCGTAACGCAGAATGGACAATCCGTCAAAACAGTGATGCCTGAGTTCCGCACTGTGCTCCCGCCTGCTATATCTTCATTACCCTACAGAATATCCAGTTACACTATTACACTTTTTAAGTTTCAATAGTAATTATGGACGAACAATCAAGTCTATTGGCTTTATTTACCAGCAGTTTTCTCGCAGCCACACTACTCCCGGGTGGATCTGAAGCTGTCCTAGTTGGCGTTTTGTTGGCTTATCCTGAACTGCATTGGCAAGCGTTGGCTCTGGCAACTATCGGCAATACGTTAGGTGGTATGAGTTCGTATTTAATTGGCCGGTTTCTGCCGGATGAAAAGACATTATTGAAAAAATCGGAGGGTAGCACACGAGGATTGGAATGGGTTCGCCGGTATGGTACTCCTATTCTACTACTATCCTGGGCACCACTGATTGGTGATCTATTATGCGTAGCTGCCGGCTGGCTACGAGCAAACTGGCTGTGGGCTTTGCTGTTTATTGCTGCGGGCAAATTTGTTCGCTATTGGGTAATTGCCACTGCGGTAAATTAAACTAATAAGCAATTAGCGCATGATCCGGTACTCACCTTGATGAATAAACCGGATCATTGTCAAATGGTAGAATCAATATCAGTTTTCAAATAGTCTCTGTAACTCACCACTTTGGTACATTTCGGTGACGATATCCGATCCACCAATAAATTCACCATTGACATAGAGTTGGGGAATGGTAGGCCAATTTGAATAATCCTTGATACCCTGCCTAATTTCCGGATCCGATAACACATCGACAGAAAAAATATTATCAACACCGCAAGCTTTAAGAATATTCACCGCATTTGCAGAGAAACCGCATTGTGGCTGCTCCAAGGTGCCTTTCATATAGAGAACTACTGGGTGGGTAGTAATTTGTTGTTCGATTAAATCTTCAACATTCATGTGTCAATCTCTCCAAAAGATTATTCCTAAAAAGTTTTTTATACAGAAACAGCGATATGAATTTCGCATCCATCTTGCTTACATAGAAGCATTCAATTGCCCTCCGCTTACGCGCATTATGCCAGCCAAATCTGGGTAGGAACAAATATTACTAAAATCTGTGTCTTCCAACAATCGCTTGCACTCACCAGCTTGATTATAGCCATGTTCCAGCAACAACCAGCCACTTTTAACAAGATATTTGGGTGCAGTACTAATAATATGGCTAATACACGCCAATCCATTATCACTCGCAGACAAGGCGATTTTTGGCTCAAACCGTAGATCATCTTGCTGTAGATGAGGATCATCTGCAGCAACATAAGGCGGATTTGAGACTATCAGATCAAATTTTTCCTCTGAAAGTTCACCAAACCAATCTCCTACCATAATATGAATATTATTCACTTGCAGATTCTTTGCATTCCATCGAGCGACAGCAATCGCTGTATCCGATAAATCAACGGCAACTAACTGTGATTGGGGACGATGCTTTGCAATGGTAATCGCTATTACACCACTACCTGTTCCGAGATCCAGTATTTTACAAGGTTGGTCAGCAGGTATCAGCCTCAATGCCAACTCAACCAGCAACTCAGTTTCAGGACGGGGAATGAGAACGGCTTCAGTAACTTTAAAAGTCAAATCGTAAAATGCGCGTTCTCCAATCAAATAGGCTACCGGCATGCCATCGATGCGTTGCTTAACCAATTGACAAAATACTTCAATCTGCTGCGGAGTCAACATTTGATCGGGATGAGTCAGTAAAAAAGCGTAATCCCTGTTTAATATTTGTTGCAGTAACAGTTGCGCATCTATTCTATCAATATCTCGGCTTGCCCATGTTAAGGCCTGTGTAATCGTACCTGACTGCATATCATCACGCTGCTAGAGCATCTCGAGACTAAATTATTCTTCTACTGAAGCAGCCAACTGTTCTGCCTGGTGTTCAGCCATTAATGCCGAGCAGAGTTCCTCAATATCACCATCCATAATTTGATCCATCTTATACAGTGTCAAATTAATGCGATGATCCGTCACGCGCCCTTGAGGAAAATTATACGTGCGAATTCGCTCTGATCGTTCGCCCGTACCCACCAATGATTTTCTAGTGGCTGCTTGCTCCGCGTGATGTGCTCGCATTTGTTTATCATGAATGCGAGCTGCCAGAACACTCAGAGCCTGTGCTTTGTTTTTGTGTTGCGAGCGTCCATCTTGACACTCCACCACAATACCGGTAGGTAAATGAGTAATACGCACGGCTGAATCTGTTTTATTAATATGTTGACCACCCGCCCCCGATGCACGGAAAGTATCTATACGTAATTCAGAGGGATTCAATATCACCTCGCTGACTTCATCCGCCTCGGGCATAACAGCCACGGTGCAAGTAGAAGTATGCACTCGCCCTTGCGTTTCAGTAACGGGCACACGTTGCACACGATGACCGCCTGATTCAAACTTGAGTCGAGAATATGCGCCTTGCCCAATAATTTTAGCGATTATCTCCTTAAAGCCACCGATATCCGACAAGCTTTGTGAAATAATTTCAACCTGCCAGCCTCGTCTTTCTGCATAGCGGGAATACATACGAAACAGATTGCCAGCAAATAAAGCCGATTCGTCTCCTCCGGTTCCTGCACGTATTTCCAGGAAAATATTACGTTCATCATTGGGATCTTTCGGGAGTAATTGCTTTCGTATTTCTGCCTCAATCTTTACAAGCTTTTCCTTGCCTGATTGTATCTCAGTCTCAGCAAATGAGCGCATTTCCAGATCAGCATGCATTTCTCGTGCGGTTTGTATATCTTGCTCGCATTGCTGATAAGCGCGATAGGATTCAACAATAGGGACGATTTCAGAATGTTCACGCGTGAGCTTGCGATAATTATCCAGATCGGCTGTCACCGATTGGCTGCTTAACAACTGGTTTAATTCTTCCAAGCGCACACTCAAACGAGTGAGCCTTTCTGTGATGTTTTTGTTCATTGTGGATGATGCAATTGGTATAGTCGATTGATTAACTCGACTAATTCCTCACGTTCATCCGCTGCCGCATGATTTAATGCACTAGAAGGTACATGTAAGAATTTATTGGTCAGACTATTACTGAGTAATTCGATGACTTTCTTCGGATCTTCGCCCTTTTCCAATAACTTACTCGCACGGGCCAGTTCGTGCCGGCGATAACGTTCTCCTTGATCACGTAATGCCCGAATAGTCGGAACCATTTCTCGCGTCGCCATCCAACGCATAAAGTCGACAACATTAGAATCAATGATGGTTTCAGCCTGCGCAACTGCATTTTGACGTGAATCCAATCCTTCTTTTACGATTTCAGACAAATCATCAACATAGTAAAGAAACACATCATCCAATTCCGATACTTCAGACTCAACATCACGCGGTACGGCCAAATCCACTATGAATAAGGGTCGATGCTTGCGAATTTTGATAGCCCGTTCCACCATGCCCTTACCCAATATCGGTAATGGACTCGCCGTACAGGTAACCACAATATCATGCAATGCCAATTGCTCCGGTAAATCACTCAGTGTAATAGCCTGCGCATTAAAGCGATTTGCTAATGCCTCTGCACGTTCCCTCGTACGATTAGCAACGGTAATTTTCTTGGGGCTACGTGCTGCAAAATGATTGGCACATAATTCAATCATTTCTCCAGCCCCGATAAACAACACGCGTTGTTCACCGATATCACCAAAAATTCGCTCAGCCAGACGCGCAGCCGCTGCAGCCATTGATACAGAATTCGTACCAATCTCAGTTGACGAGCGAACTTCTTTGGCTACGAAAAAAGTACGTTGAAATAACTTATGTAGCAATAAACCCAAAGTACCCGCATGTTCTGCCGATTTCACAGCACTTTTTAACTGGCCCAATATTTGCGGCTCACCCAGCACCATGGAATCCAACCCACTAGCAACTCGGAATGCATGTTTCACAGCTTGTTCACGCGGCAATTTGTATAAATAAGGTTCCAATTCCCGCGTCTGTAGGTGATGAAAATCTGCCAGCCAAAACATGGCATCTTCAGGTTTGTCAGTACAGCAATAAACTTCCGTTCGATTACAGGTAGACACAATGGCCGCTTCTTTGATGGGATTACGCCCAATCAAATCATGCAGTGCATGTTCCATTGTATTTTCAGGAAAAGTAACCTGCTCACGCACATCTAGCGGTGCAGTATTGTGGTTAATACCAAAAGCAAATAACTGCATGAAAAATTGTGTTAGTCAATGTAAGTAATGGGTAAAAATAGCCCGCTATTATAATATTAGCAACTCTTAAATACCATCAATGAAAATAATTTATTTTTTCTAATTCCATTTGACTTTCAATCATTGCATCAGTGCCATGGCGTAATAGGAATAATTGAAATGCTATTTTTAGGCGAGCCTTCAATAATTCTATCGCTATAAGTCAAATAGACCAAAACATTCCTCTTCGCATCATAAAATCGAACTACCTGTAAAGATTTGAATAGCAGCGATGTGCTTTTTTTAAATACCTCTTTTCCGTCTTCTTGGCCATTTTTTACTTTCTCCGGAAGAGAAATCGGCCCAATTTGCCGGCAAGCAATGGAAGCATCCGAAGTATCTTCAGCTACGCCCACGGCGCCACTGACCCCACCCGTCTTTGCTCGACTCAAATAACAAGTCGCACCCGAAATTTCAGGATCATCAAATGCTTCGATAACAATCTTATCATTGGCACCCAATATCTTAAATTTAGTGGAAACACTGCCAATTTGTTCTGCCAAAAGCACACTGGATGAACATACGATTAGAATCAAAGCCGATAAAAAACAAATGAACACTGCCCGTTTATTAAACTTTACTTGAAGCTTCATAGATTTTCTCCTTACGAGTAAAAAATAACTCATTCTCAATCAATTTGACACAATAGTTTAATGTTTTCTCTTTTTCAGATTTCACATGCCATCTGAATTTGTTGATAATATCCTAAAACTCGCAACTATAAATTAATGTCAATCGGGGTTCCGGCTCTCACCGAATCAAACAGTTCCAATAAATCACGATTTCGCATCCGAATGCAACCAATCGAACCAGGCTTACCCATTTCCACACTATCCGGGCTGCCATGAATATAAATGTAACGTCGCATGGTATCCACTGAGCCCAGACGATTAAAACCTGGCTCGCAACCCGATAGCCATAAAATGCGTGTAAGTATCCAATCTCGTTTAGGGTATTGTTTGCTCAACTCTGGACTGTAAATCTCACCGGTTGGTCGTCGTTTGATAAAAACGCTGTTGATTGCCTGCCCGCCACCGATCCTAGCACGGATGACATGCCTACCCAACGGAGTACAAAAACTGCCATTTTCCTGACCTATTCCATTCTTTGCGGATGAAATTGAATATTGCCTAATAATTCGTCCCTCTTCATTTAATAAGTCCAGCTGCTGGTTCGTAATACTCACATTAATTTTCATGTTCACTTTACTCGACTACTTTACGCCGTTGTGCAAAGAAATTTTTTAATAACATACTCGCTTCCGTTGCCATGACCCCCCCTGTTACCTGCATATGATGGTTAAGCCGTGCTTCGGATGGCAAGTCGATAACGCTACCGCAAGCTCCGGTTTTCGGGTCAGTCGCTGCATACACCAAGCGCTTAATGCGTGCATGAAAAATTGCACCGACACACATCACACAAGGCTCCAATGTGACATACAGAGAACAATCCAGCAAGCGATAATTCGCCAGATTATTACCGGCATCACGCATCGCCATGACTTCCGCGTGTGCCGTAGGATCTTTTGCAGTAATCGAACAATTATACCCACGCCCAATAATCATTCCATTTTGCACCACCACGGCGCCTACCGGCACCTCACCGTTATTCTCTGCCTGTTGGGCAAGTTGCAGTGCAATCTGCATAAAATGGTTATCGATATCGATTTTTAATGCCATTAATTAGTGATTTAAATAATATTCAGCTACTCAACATGCTTTCTCGTCACATTTTTATGCTACATTGCTACCCATTATAATCCCCGCGCCTACAGTGAAGCTATTTTCCGGCTTATTCCGCATTAACCTATTTGATTTCAATCACACATGATTACCCATGCCCAATCGCAACTGCATACTATTCGTGATCTTTTACGCTTTGCTGTCACCCAGTTTAATAAAGCGGGCGTGCATTTTGGTCATGGTTCCGCCAATGCGTATGACGAAGCGGCCTATCTTATTCTGAAGACACTCTATTTGCCACTGGATCAATTGGAGCCTTTCCTCGATGCGCGTGTGACGGATACTGAATGCAAACAAGTGTTGGAGCTACTTGAGCGCCGTGTCAAAGACAAAGTTCCCGCAGCTTATCTCACGCACGAAGCATGGCTCGGCGATTACAGTTTTTATGTCGACGAGCGCGTGATCATTCCACGTTCATTCATCGCCGAACTGCTGCAAACGCAACTGGCACCGTGGATCACCGATCCCGATCACGTCACTGCAGCGCTCGATCTTTGCACCGGATCGGGCTGCCTCGCCATTTTGCTGGCGCACGCGTTTGACAATGCGCACATCGACGCCGCCGACATCTCCCCGCACGCGCTCGCTGTGGCGCATAAGAATGTGCAGGATTATGGGCTAGAGCACAGAATCGGACTGATCGAATCCGATCTGTTCTCGGTCCTGCAAGGAAAACGCTACGACCTGATCATCAGCAACCCGCCGTACGTCAACGCCGAATCGATGCAACAATTACCGCAGGAATACCGTCACGAACCGGAAAACGCATTGGCGAGCGGCGACGATGGTCTTGACGCAACCCGGAAAATCCTGCAACAAGCCGCCCAGCACTTAACCGATGACGGCATCCTGATCGTCGAAATCGGCCATAACCGTACCGAATTGGAACAAACCTATCCGAAATTACCTTTTACCTGGCTGGAAACCAGCGGCGGGGATGAATTTGTGTTTTTGTTGCAGCGGGAGCAGTTAGCTATCACTTTAATAAAATAAAGAGAGATTTTGAATTTAGAATGACAAACATCATCAAGTAATTAGAATATCCTGGATTATATGTGATTGAGTATATTACTTGCTCAATTTTTGACTGAAAAATTAACTTGAAACAAATACCCGGAAATGATTCTTCCAATATCGTCTACGAAACATGTTTGCTTTTAGTTAGGCACTTTCGGAATCTAATTCGACTTAGTAAAAATGGTGATGGCTTTGATTCGAGAATCTTTTCGCACATGTTGCATCCAGAGAAAGAATTCGTGTACGTCGGGCGATCAGAAAAGGTAACCGCCGAAACACCTATTCATCAAGGGAAACCCTGAACAAGTCATAAATTCAAGGTTTCGAATTTATTGTTTACTAGTTTTGGGTAAATTTCAGATCGCAGAATCATCAGAAATTGCTTTCTAATTCCATTCAAGTCAATTATCTGGTTAATGCTGACATTCTGGACGGATTACGCCCGTGACATTAATAATGCCCGCCTGACCTGATAGAGGTTGCTCAGTGCAAACAGTATCATGATCTGAGCGGTGTTCTTGGTCAATTCCCGTTAATGCACTTTGGTATAGCCAAACTGACGCTTCAAGATCCTGAAAGGATGTTCGGCGATGACACGAATCCGCGCGATTGCTCTGTTGAACCCTTTTTTAGCGGCATCCAGCGCTTTGCCTGGTGTAGCCTTGCGAGTTATCCAATCGACCTCTTCTTGTTTTTGCAGGTGCTCATCCACACTGGGGTAGTCATAGCCCCGAGCCGCACTGACTCGTTCTTCGTCTCCATGCAACAATGCTTGAAACTGTGACATATCGGAATCTTGGGCTGTAGTGCCAATCATGATATGAACCAACCCCTTCGATCATCCACCCCA
>JAMXAE010000079.1 GCA_024281695.1 Nitrosomonas sp.
GAGCGCACTTGCCTTCCCGGTTCTTAGTCGAGGAAGGGGTTGCAATCAATGTGGCATCAACCAAGGTGCCTTCCCGTAACAGCAGACCTTGCTCCATCAACATCGCATTGACTTCCCCCAACAGCCTTGCCGTCAATTCATGTTTCTCCAGAAGATGGCGAAAGTGCAGCACAGTGCTCTCATCCGGTATCGTGTCCATCTCACATCCAACCCGGCAAATCTCCTCAGCAATGGAACCTCATGGCGGGCTTCTTCCATCCCCGCCTCCAGATAGTGTGGCTCTACCACTACAATTAACCTGCTCCACGGAACGACTGCCTCCATCTCTTCTAGAAACTTCTCTCGCCTCGTCCTTTTCGGCTTCACCCCATACTCGTTTGCTCCAAAGCTCACTTGCTTCATCGTCACCACCATTGTGGGTTAATCTTTTCAATGAGTATCAATTATCCGGCTACTTGTTCAGAGGTTCCTAGATAATTTATAATGGTCTGTCGCCATTGTAGGCTATCCAGCTCGGGGAGACTTCCGAGATTTTCGCAATGCGGTTAAATAATACAAAATGGAACCACACAATATTTTCTCAAACATTCCTCATGACACCGAAAAAGAATTCTTTGAGTTTTTAATCAAAAACAATGCGGTAACGATAGAAAGAATTATTTCAAAAGGTCAGAAATCCCCAGAGTCAGGCTGGTATGATCAGGAAAGAAATGAGTGGGTTTTAATTCTAAAAGGAAAGGCTGTGCTATCTTTTGAAGATCACGTATCCATACAGCTTAATGAAGGAGATTTCATTAATATCCCTTCCCATAAAAAACATACAGTCACATGGACAGACCCACATACCGAAACTATCTGGCTTGCTGTACATTATTGAAAAATTATTCTGCAGAAGCCCATCAGCATAACGCGATTTTGCTCAGGCAGCGGGGTTTCAATGTAATTTTCAAACAAATAACATTACACTCTATTAAACTTCAGGAGTACCCCTAAGAAATATTTATTTGGATGCTTGCTTACTATATTTCTGGCGAAATTTCTCAACCCTACCTGCTGTATCTACGATTTTCTGCTTACCCGTATAAAATGGATGACAAAGCGCACAAACTTCAATATTCAGAGGCTTGTTCATGGTGGAACGTGTATTAAAAACACTACCGCAACTGCAAGTCACAGTTATTTCCTGGTAGTCTGGGTGAATGTTTGTTTTCATTACCAATATCCTCAGTTATTCCACTCCTAAAGGCGCGGATTAAAAAGCTGTGTATTATCCTTTAATGTACGCATAGACGCAACTACGAAAATTTATGTCTACACTCGCCTCATCGAATCAAAGAAATCAGAGTTATTCTTGGTCGCCTTGATTTTATCCAGTAAAAACGCCATCGCATCCATATCATCCATTGGGTGCAGCAATTTACGTAATACCCAAATTTTTTGCAGCACTTCTGGTGAAATCAATAATTCTTCTCGACGTGTACCTGATCGATTGACATTAATAGCAGGGTAAATACGTTTCTCAGCCATTTTTCGATCCAGGTGGATTTCCATATTACCGGTGCCCTTGAATTCCTCATAAATCACATCGTCCATGCGCGACCCTGTATCAATCAGTGCAGTCGCAATAATGGTCAGCGATCCCCCTTCTTCAATATTTCTAGCAGCACCAAAGAATCGCTTAGGACGTTGCAATGCACTTGCATCAACTCCCCCTGTCAACACCTTACCCGATGCAGGTACTACCGTATTATAAGCACGAGCAAGCCGTGTAATCGAATCCAGTAATATCACGACATCTTTTTTATGCTCAACTAAGCGTTTAGCTTTCTCAATCACCATATCGGCTACTTGCACATGACGCATAGCCGATTCATCAAAGGTGGAAGAAATCACTTCTCCTCTCACCGAGCGAATCATCTCCGTTACTTCTTCAGGTCGCTCGTCAATTAATAGCACCATCAGAATCACATCCGGATAGTTAGCCGCAATCGCATGTGCTATATGTTGAAGCATGACGGTTTTACCTGATTTTGGACTGGCAACCAGTAAGCCGCGTTGCCCCTTACCAATAGGAGCGATTAAATCAATAATGCGGCTGGTAATATTTTCTTCTGCTTTAATATCACGCTCAAGGACTAAACGCTCATCGGGAAATAATGGTGTTAGATTTTCAAACAGAATTTTTTGCTTGGAATTCTCTGGAGGCTCATTATTAACCTTATCAACTTTTACTAATGCAAAATAGCGTTCGCCATCTTTGGGTGGACGAATTTCGCCGTCTATTGAATCTCCTGTATGTAGATTAAAGCGCCTAATTTGGCTGGGTGAAATATAAATATCATCAGGTCCAGCCAAATATGAGGTATCTGGAGAGCGTAAAAAACCAAAACCATCTTGCAATACTTCCAATGTTCCATGACCGTATATATTCTCACCCTTGCGGGCCTGATTTTTAAGTAGCGCAAAAATCAAATCTTGCTTTCGCATTCGGTTAGCGCCATCAATTTCATTTTCGATGGCCATTTTTACTAATTCAGTAACATGTAGGTTTTTCAGATCAGATAAGCGCATGAAGAAGCTCGTGAAAAAAGAATACTTAGATGAAAGATACGATGTTGGAAGGAAAGTTGTTACAGACGGGATAATTTAAATAGGTACTGCGTCTTTTACAAATCCATACAGCACACAGATTTGTCCTTAAGAGTAACGGGTTTAAATATGGCTGTCAATAAATGCTGTCAATTGTGATTTTGATAGCGCTCCCACTTTGGTCGCTTCAATATTCCCATTTTTAAATAACATCAGCGTCGGAATACCACGAATACCATATTTAGGTGGAGTTATCTGATTTTCATCAATATTCAGTTTAGCAACCTTCAGACGCTCTCCATATTCACTTGCAATCTCATCAAGTATAGGCGCTATCATCTTGCAGGGACCACACCATTCTGCCCAGTAGTCAACTAACACAGGTGCTGTAGATTGCAAAACTTCCGCCTCAAAATTAGCATCAGTAACGTAATGAATATGCTGGCTCATATAATCCTCATTCAAATAATTCAGTTTTAAGAATAATAAACCCCAGCATTATTCTGAGATTAATTAACCGGGGTCGCTTGGAATAAAGTTGTGACAGAAAGGTATAAAAACTATTTGCTTGTAATGCTATAGAAAAAAGAGTTAAAAGGGAAGTCCCATTTTCTCAGAAACTATCTGGGACTGTTGATTAAGTAAGTTAAGCTTTAAATAGGCTCAAAATTCACCTACTTCAGCATGGATTTATTAAAAGCCACAACATGGTCAGCCTCAAGCTTGATGCCTATTTTCTCTCCAATCACATGATTATGGTGGCTCGGCACTAACGATAGCACTTTAGCTCCACTGGCAAGGCACAATGTATATAAAATCTCTGCGCCACGAAATGCTTTGTGAATAATCGTTGCCTGCAAGGGACTGCTATCATCATGCACAATATCATCAGGACGCAGCAACACATCCACCATACAACCTTTACCACATTGATCACAATCCGATTTACACTGCTGCGGAATTTCACCATTTAAAACTCCCAGCTCAACTTCAACCTGCTGAGCATTAATCACTTTACCGGAAAGAAACATCCCTTGACCGACAAAATTTGCTACAAAACGATTCGTCGGACGATGATAGAGATTAAAAGCAGTATCCCATTGCTGAATTTCACCTTGGCACATGACGCCGATTTCATCTGCAATGGCAAATGCTTCTGCTTGATCGTGAGTAACCAGAATAGCCGTAATTCCTTGGTCTTTCAGAATCTCACGCACTTCCATACTTAAACGCTCACGTAAACTGACATCTAGATTAGAAAAAGGCTCATCCAATAATAGCAAATCCGGTCTAGGTGCCAACGCACGCGCAAGCGCTACACGCTGTTGCTGGCCACCTGATAACTCATGAGGATATTTTTTCGATACCCCAGCTAATTGCACAATATTTAACAATTCACTAACACGCCGCGCGTATTCTGATCTAGTCAAGCGATGCAAACCAAAGCCGATATTAGCAGCCACATCAAGATGAGGAAATAAAGCATAATCCTGAAACACCATGCCAATTCGCCTTTGTTCCGGTGGCAAGAATAAATCAACGCGACTCACACAGACGCCATTGAGTAAAATTTCTCCTGCTGATATGGGCTCGAAACCAGCAATGCAACGTAGTGCGGTTGTCTTACCACAGCCACTTGGTCCTAACAAACACCCGATATTTCCTTTTTCCAACATCAAGGACAAATCATGGATCACGACTTGTTTCCCGTAAGCTTGTTGAACATTCTTCAGCTGTAGCAGTGCGGTGTTCATACCCTTATTTTTCAGTTTGACGCATAAATAATATGATGGGAATCAATCCAGCCAAAACAAGCGTCACAGCGGGCAAAGCCGCTTGATCCCATTGACCTTCTGAAGTCATTTCAAAAACACGAACCGCCAGCGTATCCCAACCAAAAGGGCGTGTCATGAGGGTAATTGGCATTTCTTTCATTACATCAACAAATACTAATGTCGCAGCCGTAAAAATACCCGGCCTCAATATAGGAATATGTACTTTCCGTATCATTACCCAACCATGAAAACCCAAACTCATTGCCGCTTCATCAATATTGTGTGTAATCCGTTGCATCGCACCATCAATCGGATAATAACTGACCGCCATAAACCGTATCAAATAAGCGATAAGCATCGTAATAAGCGTGCCTTGAATTAATTGCCCTATTTCTATCTGAAACCATTTCAGAGTCAATTCACTAAGTTGTCCATCCAGCCAGGCAAGCGGCACATACACCCCAATAGCCAAAACAGTTCCAGGCAAAGCATATCCAATGGTTGCCGTACGAACAGCATAGTGAGTGGCGGAACTGGGATAACGCCGTGCCGCATAAACCATCACAATGACAACCAAACAAGTCAATAAAGCTGCCAAACAAGATAATGACAAAGAATGCCACAGAAATTCCAGGTAGCGAGTAACATCGTAATCGTGTGTAAACGATTGGATGGCCCAAATACACAGCTGCGTAACCGGCAACAAAAATGCAAAAAATAACACACTCATTACAAAACTGATAACCAACCATTGATGCCAGCCCTTCAGCTGGATTCTTTGTGCTCGCTGAGTCCTTTTATTTTCAGCATAACGCATCCGCAACCTGAACTGCTGTTCTAGAACAACCACTAAAAAAACTATTACAATCAATAAAGAAGCAAGCTGGGAAGCTGCATGCAAGGAAAACATACTAAACCAAGCTTTATAAATAGCCGTCGTAAATGTATTGTAGTTAAAAACTGCAACCGTACCAAAATCTGCCAGAGTCTCCATCAATACGAGCATGATACCTCCGGCTATCCACGGACGTGCCATTGGCAACACAACTTTGAAGAATCCTTGTTTGCGAGTAAAACCGAGAGATTGCGCTACTTCTAGAGAACGTTTGCCTTGACTCAAAAAAGCATTGCGCGCCAGTAAGTAAACATAAGGATAAAAAGTCAGTGTCATAACGATAATAACCCCCAGCCTACTTCGTATATCTGGGAACCAAGACAGATCATTAGTCAACCAAGAACGCAACGTAGTTTGTATAGGGCCAGTAAAATCAAACAAACCCAAGGCGACAAACGCTGTGACATAGGCGGGCATCGCGAGTGGTAATAATAATGCCCAGGAAAAAAAACTGCGTCCACGAAACTCATAAACAGCCGTAAACCAAGCTAGACTGATACCCAGCAGTGCTGTGCCGACGGTCACCCCCAATGCGAGCAAGAGCGTATTCGTTAGCAATAGAGGCAGTGTGGTTTCAACCAGATGTTGCCAGATATCATTAGCAGGCGCAAAAAATGATGAAACGATTACACCGACAGGCGCCAAAACCAATACAGCTGCTAAAAAAGGAACCAGACGCCAACTGGCCATTAAGCAATAACCCTATGACAGAATATCGAATCTTTTACTTGAAAACATTTCCTGACCATGACCCCATGCAGTGGTGCATTATGTAGCATCCATCATACAGGGCTTATCGATAACCTGCGCGATCCATCAGCTTCACAGCGGTTGTCTGCAACTCTCCGGCTTTAACAAGATTCATGGGGTTTTGCTTAAAACTACCCCATGCTGCAACAAACGGATCCACTTCAATTTTTGGGTTAACTGGATATTCCATATTTACATCAGCAAAAAGATTTTGCGCTTTATCAGAAGATAAAAATTCCAGCAATCTGACGGCAGCATGCTCATTGCGACTATAGCGAGTAACACCTGCACCTGAGATATTAACATGTACGCCTCCACTATTTTGGTTTGGCCAGAACACTGCTAATGGTAGATCAGGGTCTTTTTTCATTAGCCGACCATAATAATAGGTATTCACCAAAGTCACATCACATTTTCCAGATGCGACAAACTCTAGAGCTCGAGTATCATCCGACAATGGATCCGTTGCTAAATTGGCTACCCAACCTTTAACAATTTTCTCAGCTTCCGCTTCGCCATGTTCTGCAATCATCATCGCGACTAACGACTGGTTGTAAACCTTCTTGGAAGAACGCAAGCATAATCGTTTATTCCACTTGGGATCGGCAAGATCTTCATACGTAGAAAGTTCAGAAGGCTTCACTTTTTGTGTGTTATAAATCAGAGTGCGTGCGCGGATTGACAAACCAAACCATTCATTCTGAGGATCCCGCAAATGCGCAGGAATATTGTTTTCTAGTACTTCAGATTTAACAGGTTTCAGAAGTTTTGCTTGCGCTGCCGCCCATAAGTTACCTGCATCCGCTGTTATCAGCATATCAGCAGGCGTATTCTTACCCTCTGCTTCTAACCGCGCCAATAACGCACCTTCATTGTCAGTGGTATATTTAACTTTGATCCCGGTTTCCTTGGTAAAAGCATCAAACATCGGCTTAATCAATTGTTCAATTCTCGCAGAATAGACCACCACTTCTGCAGCATGAACCGGATAAGCAATCAATAGAGAAAGGAGGAAGAAGGCCTTGCAAAAAAAATAATTCAGGTTAAATCTTAACATTACAAAAATTCCACGCAAAAAAATATTCATAAATTGAGTTAATTACTTCTGTTCACTATATTATGAATAAGAATAATTATCAATTAAATATCGTGAGAATTACGATCTCAAAATGATCATTATTATTTTAAATTAATGGACAAAGGTCATAAATCCAAATTTTTTCGTCCTACCAATGGCAATTTAATCGCGGGTGGATCGAGATCCACACCGAAAGACAGACCAAGCAAATTGAATTCAATCCCCTCTACAGCACTCGCCAGTACTCCGATCAAACCAAAGAATGAAAACTGAAAGCCACTACCGCTGGGTGCTTGTGAAATGAATTGATAGCCCAAATAATCTTTACCAATCGCCGTGGGTGGCAAATCCAGCTCAAGTTCAGGAACAGCCCGTGAGACCCAAGCGGTAAATGTATTGGAATTAGGTCCCGGCCAAATGGTGTAATCTTTCGCGTAGGGATAACTGCGCGCTGCTTGATCAATTTTTTCGATCAACATATCGACACCTTCACCGCGTTTTTCTGCCAGTATTTCTGGCATATTACCGTACCAACGTCTATCGGGCCGATTCTCGTAAATAACCACTACCGGCATTTTCCTGCGTTGCAACCATCCGATTACTTCATAGATGGTATAGGATTTTGCTTGAGTAGGTTTCACCGCAATCCAGGTATGAATTCCCAAATAACCCCGCCAGCTATAAGCACGCGCACCATAAACCTGAATGATCGCTTCTGGCGTTGAAGTAGGGTTAGGCGCCAAACCGACAGGTTCTCGGCTCGCATTCCACCAACTCTGCGCCTGCGCAGAACTTGGAATAATCATTAGAATTATCAAACTCAGCAGCACAACAAGAAAAAAGATGCTGGCAAGACGTAAATTACCTACTTTTTTAGTTGACCACATGTTTAAGTCGGAACCACGCTATCCACAGTTTAGATTGATGAGAATACTTCAGTAATCAGCTGGTACATTACCTTCCTGAGCGTCTACCCAGTATCTCCGGCAAATCTCGTAGAAATCGACCGGCACCAACCATCTGGCGACGCAACATAACCCAATCTTCTGCGCGTTTTCTTGCGTCTAAGCAACGTATTAGACGCACTCTGAGCGCTTCATCCTGATGATCCAGTATAGCTGACCAGAGCGTATCGTCTACATTATAAATTTTACCTTTCGATAAACTAACGGGAATAACCCTTTCAACCGAAACGGCCAAATCAGTGGCGATCGCCCTGACCGCAGCATGAATATTAACTGCCTTGATATTCAATCGATCAGTCAAATCATAAGGTGGGTGCCATTCATTTACGGGACGCAATTGATCAATAAAACTGGCAATGACCAATAAGGGTGGCGGGTGGCGATCTACTTGAGCATTCTGTACTACGCGCAAGGCATCTAAAAAATCACGTTCTATCTGCCGATCAGGGCGATTGGCCGGACTAATCCATAAAATCAAATCTACATTTTCTGCCGCTACTAGCATCTGTTTTTCATCAAAAAATGAACTATCGCACCCCGGACTATCGAAGATCAGCGCTTGGGTTAATCCTTCTCGTGACAAAACAAATGGCTTAAGGCTCTGAGTTGTATTCGGCAATACATCGGCAGCCGTCGTCAATTCTCCAAACAAAGCATTGATCAAGCTGGATTTACCAGTATTCGTTCGCCCTAGTACAAGAATCCGCAGAGGCTCCTTAGCATCAACCTTTGTAGCTTCCTCAGCCTGACTGATATCTGCTTTGGATGACGACGTTGGAGATAACGTAGGTTCTACATCATCTAGCGGCAAGCGCCCGCTATAAAGATCAATAGCGTAATAGCCCACCTTACAGATATAGGCGCGTAGAAACCAACTGTGCAATTCATTTCTGGCCTGATCGAAGCTACGTTCCCGCAAATGTCGCCAAGCTTCGCTCAATAATGCATTGACGGGATTGATAATAATACTGCCGACTCGATAAATATTAACTATCTTCTCTGCCTTGGCTTTCCAGCGTTGTATCCGGAATAAATCACCTATCGTCAGACGATTGCTAAAAGGTATTTTCTCGGCCACATCCCGTCGCAGATCACGGCTTGCTCGTTCGATAATGAACAAAGTATGCGGAACGGTTAGTTCTAACAATGGGTTATCTTCATTTGGATGATAGCAATGTGCAACAGTTTCGAGCGTTTTCTGCCCTAGTGCCAACATCCACGTTCCTTCTTCCAGCGGCCAATCTTCAGGATTGCAAGTTTCTGCCAATGCTTCGACTTTCTGCCACACCACCTCTGCACTCGGCGGCCACTCTGGATTGGGTTCGGTAACAGCCTCAGTCAATAATTTACGCTCACGCCGCACTAACCATTGCTGCAGACTGTAACCTAAACCACCGCACCCTACCATGGCAATCAGCCAATACTGTAGTGTATCGTTTTGCCACAACCACAGTAAGCCAAAACCAAATAGCGCCAGCACAGGCAATATCAGTAAAATAAACACCGACAAACGTAAAGGATCAATGCTTGGCATTAGTGTTTTCATTCAGATTTACCCCGCAAACGAGATTTGAGTAGGGCTGAACCTCGTTCTAACTCCTTGGCGTAGATTCCACGTAATACATCAGAATCCACATTGAGTCCATCTCTGCGACTGATAAAAAAATAAATTGCCGTCTTACCTAGCGCATATGTAGTAGCACCACTAGTACTGGCACCCCATATAGCACCCACTGTTTGCCCCCAGAAAGGAATGATTTTGATCACAGCACGCCCCAATGTGCGTGCAAGATAACTGGATGCAATCCCTGCTCCCACCAGTCCCAAGAATTCTGTGATCGTATTTTTATCCCATTGCTGCCCATATAGCTTCGCCAGACTATGTAAAAGTTTTGCTTGTACCGCCGATACAGCTACCAGATCCACCACTGGTAAAGCACCCAGCCCGGCTGCAGTGAGCGCATAACCCACAATATGCTGATGTGCGGTGCGCGCATACAGATCATGGATTTCTTTATCCTCGCTTAACTGCCGTTGCAAGCCTAACGATGTCTGGGATTCAATGGCCTGCCACAACGCTTCTAGACCATAATCAGGCGGCTCAAAGCCATCTTCAGGCAATGTCAAATCAACAGCCACCCAGCGTACCGAAGCAAAACCCGGCAAAGATTTCAGAGCATCGCGCTGCGCCAGTAAAGCACGACTTAAATCTATCGGCACAGTTTCCGGCAAAGGATTAACTTGATAGGGCCACGGCTGCACATGCCTAAAATCAACCGGATACAACTCATGTAAACCAGTTTGGACGATCAATAACGGCCACTCGGGGTGGCGTCGGCGAATCGTATGCAATACCTCGAATACCCCGTCCTGATTGATATCAGCCACTTTCATAACTGCAATCAGCAAATGCGCCTGAGATTCGCAATAGTGAATATCATCGTTGGGATCATAAGAAACTTCTCCCAATCCACGCGTATCCAGAAATCGGACAACCGGCATTTCGGCAGGAAAATCATAAAAACGCGAATTGCGGGTGCAAGGCTGAAAACCATTACCAATTTCAGCTGTTTCGCTACCGGTCAAAGCTCTGATAATCGAAGTTTTGCCAGCTTGCGTCTTGCCCAGCAGCCATAATACCGGCACCGGCATCTTAGCGCGCGCTTCGCGCAAAGAGGCTTCCAGCAGTTCCTTATCGACCATGGGCTCCAACAACGCCGTGCGCAATTGGTCTCCATAGTCTGCCCAGTTTTTCAGATCGCTCAGCTTCATCATGCCATCTTATCATCAGTACACAACAAAATTCAGTAAGGTTTGAATCAGCATTAATAGATTTAAGATAAGTTGCAAGCTCCTTTCATGCGAACGAATAAAAGGTATAAAGGTGCTTAATCAAACAATTTGATTGAAAGAATGTGCTGCTACGATAACCATCACTTTGTATAGAAAAGTGAATCAGAAACAGATATATGTGGGAAATCAAATTTGAATCTCAGTGAAAGGGGAAATATCGATGCAACATACGAAAAGAATCCAAAGTTTCTTCGCTTTGACAGCAGCTATTGCACTCTTTGCTACCACACCTAATAGCGCCACTGCGGGTATGGAGCCGTTTGTCGGTGAAATCAATTACGTCGCGTTTAATTATGCACCCGAGGGGTGGTTGCAATGTAATGGACAAACGCTACCTATCAGCCAGTACAACGCGCTTTATTCGCTGATCGGCACCACTTATGGCGGTAACGGCAGCACGACTTTTGCATTGCCCGATATGCGCGGTAGAGTTCCTGTGCACCAGGGACAGCATCCGGGCGGTTCGGTGTTCACCATGGGACAAACCAATGGTGCGGAAAATGTAACACTGACTATCAATAATATGCCAGCCCATAATCACCCTGCCACAGCCACATCGACTTCCACTTCGGCGGTTGCGCCGGGCGCCACAGCCACGTCGGCATTGAAAGCAGTGAACAGCGACGCCGACCAGAAAAACGCCAGCGGCAATTCGCTGGCCAACGCCAAAGGATTGAACTCGGCGTACTCCGCCACCGCGCCGAATGTCAGCATGAACGCGGCTTCGATCGAAACCACGCTGAACGGGCTCAACATCGTCACCACCACCAGCACCAACGTCAGCGTCGGTTCGGCCGGTAATTCCCAGCCATTCTCGATCATGCAGCCGTATACCGTCGTAAACTGCATCATCGCCTGGCAAGGCGTTTATCCGTCACGTCCGTAATTTCAACCGGAATGTACGATTGGATCGCGTTGGTCACGTCCGGGACGGATGGGTTCTCTGCCGGACGTGATCAACCTTTCCAATCCGTTGATGTTATCCGGCAACCTACTGTACCCGTTAAAAAATGATCAAATCTTTTTGGATAATCCTTTGCATCGCAGTCCTCCTGCCCAATGCCTTCGCAAGCGTCACAGCACCTGCAAATGCGCCGCTCAATAACGATCCGGACTTAAAAACCGCGCAAGCCCTGCTTACATCCGGCGATTATGACAACGCTTTCGGCCAGTATCGCGCCGCTGCCGTGAGCGGCAACCATCCGCTGGCGCAATTTACTTTGGCATTGTTTTACCAGAACGGCTGGGGGCGCGCGATCGATCGCAAAGCGGCTTGCGAATGGTTCGAGCAAGCGGCGCAAAACGGCGTTCCGGCGGCGCAGCACATGACCGGCTTGTGCTTCGAGAAAGGCATGCACCGCCCGGCCGATCCGGCAACGGCTGCTCAGTGGTTCCACAAAGCCGCGCAAGCCGGGCATTTGAACTCGTACTGTCATCTCGGCAATCTACTGATGACCGGAAATGGCATCACCAAAGACCCGCTCCAGGCGCTGGCGCTTTGCCGTCCCGTGGCGCTACAAGGGTCGGTACCGGCGCAAGTCTGGATGGGCAAGTTTTACCTGTACGGCGACTCCACCGTGCGCAACCCCCAGGATGCTTACCAGTGGTTCCTTGCAGCGGCGCAAAAACAATCCGCGGAAGCCTTCCATCATTTAGGCATGATGCTGGATCAAGGCGTGATCGAAAACCCTGATGCGGAGCAAACCCGGCAGCTTTTCGAACAAGCCGCCGCACTTAAATACGTTCCGGCCTATTTCCAAGCGGGCAAACATTTTTTTGCCGCGCAACCCAATGCGGAAACCAATCGGCTCCCGGCGGAACATCTGGCCAAAGCGTATCTGTGGATCTCCGCCGCAATACAACGATCCGAAGATACGGAAGAGATTCTTGCCGCCCAATCAATCCGGCAACAAATACTCGCCATCATGCCAAAAACATGGTTGGCCGAACTCGACCGGAAAATTGCCCAGCATTTACAGCGAAATTAAACAGAAACCCGTTGATGAAATCCAATCGCAACGGTTGATTTGCCGTTCTAAAGCACTTAAAGGAGTTACGCAATGACCACTACCAATTTCGACAGCGGTTCGCTAG
>JAMXAE010000080.1 GCA_024281695.1 Nitrosomonas sp.
GGAACTATGTTAAGGGACAAGGGAAGAGTATCAAAAGCTACACGAAGATAGGCAGCTTGCACTTTTCTAACTTCCCATATCTCATAGCTCTGATACCTCGCCCCTTGGGGCGGGGGCGTTCATTTATCCGTGAATAAGTAAGGTTCCAAAGATTTTGACTTAAAGCTCTTATTTGCTAAAGTTTAAGTAGGAAATTGTTCAGCGTATTTTTAGAATTTCAAAAAATTGCGTTGATTTTGAATGGTTGTTTTATCGAAGGAAAAATATGGCTATTACATTAAATCACACTATTGTGCCTTGTTTTGATAATGTCGAGTCTGCTAAGTTCTATTGCAAATTATTTGGTTTTGAAAATATTGGAGAGTTTTCACGTTTCATGGTAGTACGTGTCAATGATACGTTATGTCTTGATTTTGATAGTAGAGATAATTTTGAATCAAACCACTACGCATTCAAAGTTTCCGAGCAAGAATTCGACGAAATATTCGAACGCTTACAAACCGGAAATATTCAATATGGCAGCGGACCGAGCGAGGTTGACGATGTCAAAATCAATCACAATTATGGCGGACGCGGAGTTTATTTTCGTGATCCGAACGGACATTTGTTGGAGTTACTGACCGTGGACTATGTTATGCCGAGCCATTAATCTTGCTGACATAACACAGCGTTATCTAAAACTACGATTTCTCATCAATCAATACGGTTTATTGCGAAGCACTAAAGTCACTTTAGTGCACGAGCATTAATAGCGGTTTGTATTCCTAAATAAAATAATCACACTTTCTTATTTTTTAAGTACTCCAACATAGAATCGGCGCCTGAAATTTCAAAAGGATCGGTAGGGCAATTGTCCGCATAACCGGATTCTATGAATATTTTCTCAATTTTCTTGTCCTGAACAACCATGGAATATCGCCATGAACGCATGCCAAAACCTACGTTCGATTTATCCACAAGCATTCCCATCTTTCGAGTAAATTCTGCATTTCCATCGGGAAGCATGAAGATATGTTCAACGCCAAGATGTTTGCGCCATTGGTACATCACAAATGCGTCATTTACTGACAAGCAAACCACTTCATCAATATTCAATGCCTTGAAATCATTGTAGTGCTTCTCGTAACCAGGTAAATGAGCCGTAGTACACGTTGGTGTAAATGCGCCGGGTAGTGCGAATAAAACAATTCGCTTATTTCCAAAAATATCATCTGTTGTAACATCTTGCCAGCGAAATGGATTATCACTACCCACTGATCCATCACGGATGCGCGTTTTAAAAATTACATTCGGTAGTTGCTTCCATTGCTCCGTCATTATTAATTACCTCTTTGTTTTATTTTGTAGATTTCTAATCAGAACAAATATTCTAGAAAATCTAAATCAGACGCCATAATCTATTCCTGGAGCAAACTAGAGCTATATGGAAAAGACTGCAACGTAAAAAAAGACCTTAACGTAAAGTGAGAATGAATTATGGCACGATGAATTGCTGTAAGTCCGTTCGGAAGCACACATTATTGGGGAACTTTGCAAGGTCAGTCAGGTTGCAGTTAATGAAATAATAACGGTTGAATCTATTATTGAGTTAATAGATTGAGTTTTAAAACTTGATGTCGCCCGCCGCACTCGTAAAGAAAACTTCCTCAATCAATTGATCGATTGGCTATCGATAGAAAAGGGAATCGACCAGTACTAAGACCTATATCAGATGCCGCAGGCGGTGCCTACCCCGGGATTCTTGCTATTCAAACTGCTATTCGCAGGAATTTGGCATGGTGGCATCAGCGATGAAACGGTCAAGACCAAACCACTAACGCAACGACAATTACGATAAAATGGTGCGATTATTAAAGTGCTACGCTGTATAGCGAACCTTCGGCAACCAGATGCGATGATTTGGATCTACGGTACTGCGTTATTGCGGATTAGGCAATGTGCACATGCACAGCATATTTTACAAGCCATAGCCCTCAACCTGAAAACATGACCCAAATGGTATGTCGATAAACAGAGCGGTACAATCAGGGGAATAATCCGTCCCTATAACCTGATGATAATCGATTTGAGGCGATTATCTCTGGAGTTTCTGCGAGAAACTCACAGAAAATACTTCCTGATTCACGAAAAAATCTGAATTGAATTTCATATTGAAGGCCTTAAAGAAGAAGGTTAGCAAATCCCAATACCGCATTCTTCAAGCTCGTTTATTGAGATTCAAGCCTGATACCTTCTCAAAATTTCCCAGCACGTAAAATTTCCACCAAGTGCGTTAATGCCTGACCGCGGTGACTGATGATATTTTTCTGTTCTGCAGAAAGCTCTGCTGATGTTTTACCAAACTCGGACACAAAGAAATGCGGATCGTACCCGAACCCGCCCTCTCCCCGTGGCTGATCGATAATTTCACCGTACCACGATCCATCGACAATAATCGGTTGCGGATCATCGGCATGGCGTATCAATACAATCACACAATAATAATAAGCACGGCGGTCTGAGTTATTTTTAAGCGCCGCAATCAACTTCAGGTTATTGCGCTCATCGGACTTTGGTTCTCCGGCATAGCGCGCGGAATTCACGCCGGGTGAACCGTTTAAGGCGCTCACACAAATCCCCGAATCGTCGGCCAGCGCCGGCAATCCCGAACAGCGACAGGCGTGGCGCGCCTTGGCCAGCGCATTCTCAACAAAGGTACCATGCGGCTCATCAATTTCACCCGCGTTAAAATCAGATTGCGGTATTACTTCAATGGATAAAGGCGCCAACAAGGTATTTATTTCACGCAGCTTGCCTTGATTATTACTCGCGATAACTAGCTTTTCCAGCTTAGCCATAACTTGCTGTGTCCTGTGTCAAAACTTTTTTCTGTAAAGCGATCAGTTCTTGTATGCCTTGCTGTGCCATATCCAACATACTATCCAATTCTTTGCGGCTGAATGCGGCCCCTTCCGCGGTTCCTTGTACTTCGATCATCCCCAAGTTTCCAGTCATTACCACATTCATATCCGTGTCACATGAAGAATCTTCAACATAATCCAGATCCAGTACCGGAATTCCTTGATGAATGCCTACCGAAATCGCCGCAACATGATCAATTATTGGTGTAGTTTCTATGAGTTGCCGGTAAAATAATTTCTCGATAGCATCGTGTAACGCCACAAACGCTCCCGTTATACTAGCGGTTCGCGTGCCACCATCGGCCTGAATCACGTCACAGTCAATTTGAATGGTACGTTCTCCCAATTGCTTTAAATCCACAACAGCACGCAAAGCACGTCCAATCAGACGCTGAATTTCCATAGTGCGCCCCGATTGTTTGCCTTTAGCCGCCTCGCGTTGCATGCGTGAGTGTGTCGAGCAAGGCAACATACCATATTCGGCAGTCAACCACCCTTGCCCTTTACCTTTAAGAAAAGGGGGCACTTGCTCACTGATACTAGCGGTACAAATTACTTTTGTATCCCCACATTCAATCAGAATAGAACCATCCGCATGTTTTGTGTAATGCCGAATAATGTTAACTGGGCGAATCTGGGTTGGAGTACGAAGATTACTTCGTGTCATGAACAATTATTCCGGTATAAACATTTAAATTGTGAAACGATAAGTAGGCTTGGCTGGTGTACCTACCGATACAGTCAATACTTCATAACCCTCCTCGGTGACCAATATCGTGTGCTCCCATTGCGCAGATAAACTGCCATCTTTGGTGGTAACCGTCCAGCCATCCGGAAGATGGCGAATAGCTGCCTTACCGGCATTAATCATGGGCTCTACGGTAAATATCATCCCCGCTTTAAGCTCGAGACCCGTTCCCGCACGTCCATAATGAAGTACTTGGGGATTCTCGTGAAATTTGGCTCCAATACCATGTCCACAAAACTCCCTGACAACACTATACCCAACCCCTTCAGCCAGTCTCTGAATAGCATGACCTATATCCCCCAAATGCTTACCCGGTTTTATTTCATCGATCCCTCGCCACATAGCTTCATAAGTGACTTCACACAGACGTTTTGCTTGAATGGATGGCTCCCCGACATAAAACATTCGACTAGTGTCGCCATGATATCCTTCATAAATGACAGTAATGTCAATATTAATAATGTCGCCATTTTTTAACTTCTTCTGCCCGGGAACTCCGTGGCAGATCTGATTATTGATTGAGGTGCAAATCGATTTAGGGTAAGGAGAATGACCAGAAGGAGTGTAGTTCAAGGGTGCAGGTATCGTTTTCTGAACATCCACCATGTAATTATGGCAGAGAACATCCAGTTCTTCCGTAGTAATTCCTGTCACAACAAATGGCGTGATGTAATCAAGTACTTCGGAAGCCAGTCTGCCAGCGACACGCATTTTCTCAATTTCTCGCGGTGTTTTTATATGTACCGTCATTATTATCTTGTTTGGTTGTTCAATGATATGTACCTAAGCATTAACAATATTCAAATACAATTTTTAGCTTCTGATTATTGAATGCTAACGTATTTTAAGGTTTTTAGTATTTTTCAGCACTGTACTCATCATTATACTGATCTATAAGTGCATACATTATATGCGCTCACACTTGCTTTGAGTTAATTGAGTGCCATCGAATTGTTCAATCAATTTTTGTACCTGCTCTCTAATCATTTGAGTAGGATAATGAATTACAATTTTTTTTAGAATAACATTGCGCTCGTTTATCGTAGCGTTTGTAACACCCTTGTTCTCTATCTCTTTTAATTGTTTAAAGGCATCTTTTTTATCATAAGACATCCCTAAAGAAATGGCATTCTTCCATTGACCGTTCTCTTTTATACGGAAACTAACGATACCAAGATTTCTTAATTTATTAATTTCGCGATTGGCCGCTTCTTTATTTAGTAATGGTGGAATATGTAACCAATACATCACCGTATTACCAGCTTCTTCCATACGATAAAACTGATCAGAAACTATTTCTGACAAAGCTGTTTCAGCATATTGTATTTGCTCTTCATAAAAATTGCCCCACTCAAAGCAATTCTCGTGCACTGACAGTAATATAATTTTTTCAGGGTTTACTATCGATGTTGTTGTGTTCCACCCATTAGAATAAAGTTGTACACCCATTGCATAGGCAATATTAATAATCAGTAAAAGAATAAAGATTATTTTCATTGAGATAATAAATCTATAAATTTTGATATTAACTTAATTTTGTTGTTAAGGTTCTTATGCCTTGCTAAAATACGACGTTAATTGTCAAATACATCTCTACCAATTTTTGGACCCCATTTTAAAATACGGAATAAGAAATATGAAAATGATAAAGAATACCGCAATGTTAGTAGTGTTGGCATTGTTTACACCAGCAATTTCAGCGGAAACGACAGACGGCCTCGCTGCTCCCGCAACCGTTGAAGAAACAGCATCTGGCATCTGTGCAGGCTGTCATAGTGCAGATGGCAATAGTGTCATTCCAATGAATCCTATCTTGGCCGGGCAACACGCTGAATATATTACCAAGCAATTAATCGACTTTAAAGCAACGGAGAGCGCTCCGGCCAAACGTAATAGTCCTGTAATGTCCTCCATGGTAGCAGCACTTTCACAGGATGATATGAAAAAACTAGGCGAATACTATGCCAAACAAAAAACAAATCCAAGCCAAATAGCTAGCGATGCTGATGAAAAAATAATTGAAAGAGGAAAAATTCTTTATCATGGCGGCAATATTGCGGATGGCGTACCTGCTTGTGCCAGTTGTCACGGCCCTAACGGATCAGGAATTCCACCGCGTTATCCTGCAGTTGCTGGCCAACACGCAGAATATACATTGACACAACTTAATCTGTTTAACACAGGTGATCGCGGCAATGATAATCAAGTGATGCAGAAAGTGCTAACTCGCATGAGTGGACAGGATAAGCGCGCAGTTTCAGCGTATATTTCTACCATGCGCTAGAAATCACAAGAACTTTTCATAGATTCGATAACATAAGAAAGGCGACGTTAGTCGTCTTTCTTATTGCTAAGTTTTCTTAATCAAAATCTACCAGTTCTTAAATATTTTCTCTGCTACAAACAATGTTTTATCTAATTCGTTGTCACCATGCATTGATGATACAAAGCCAGCTTCAAACGCCGATGGGGCAAAATAGACCCCTTCGTCTAACATGGCATGAAAAAATCGATTAAAAGCTTCCTTGTTACATTGCATGACTTCGGCAAAACTGGCAGGAATCTCTCTTCTGAAGTATAAACCAAACATGCCCCCTACCGATTGTGCACAGAAATCAATTCCATGCTGCTTTGCAGCCACTGCAATACCATCCACTAGTTGCTGCGTTCTACTACCTAGCTTTTCATAAAACCCGGGAGTTTGAACAAGTTTGAGCGTAGCAAGCCCTGCGGCTACTGCGACTGGATTACCTGAAAGTGTTCCCGCTTGATAAACCGGGCCCAAAGGCGCCAAGCATTGCATAATTTCGCGACGACCGCCAAATGCAGCCATCGGCATGCCACCACCAATCACTTTCCCTAAAATAGTTAAATCCGGTTTGATTTGATAAAGCCCCTGAGCACATTTAAGACTGACACGGAATCCTGTCATCACTTCATCAAATATCAGCACACTTCCACTTTGAGTACACAATGTACGTAGTTTAGTCAGAAAATCTGTGCTGGGAGCCACTAAATTCATGTTACCTGCAACGGGCTCAACAATTACCGCAGCTATTTCTTGTCCAAATTGATTAAATGCGGCTTCTATACCCGATATATCGTTGTAGTCCAAAACAATAGTATGACCAACCGTTTCAGCAGGCACGCCGGCAGAACTCGGGTGTCCAAAAGTTAATGCTCCAGAGCCCGCTTTAACCAGTAAAGCATCGTCATGTCCATGGTAACAACCCTCAAATTTAATAATCCGACTTCTACCGTTGAAACCCCGTGCCAATCGAATGGCGCTCATACCTGCTTCAGTACCAGAACTAACCAACCTAACTTGCTCAATTGAAGGCAACAACTGACAAATCAATTTTGCGATTTCTAATTCCGTCTCGGTAGGTGCACCAAAAGTGAGTCCATTCTGTGCAGTTGTCTGTACCGCCTTAATCACATCGGGATGAGCATGACCAAGAATTAAGGGGCCCCATGATCCTACGTAGTCAATGTACGATTTACCATCTGCATCCCAAAAATAAGCACCTGCGCCGCGCTGAAAAAAAATAGGTTCACCGCCCACCGATTTAAAAGCACGTACCGGAGAATTAACTCCGCCAGGAATATATTGTTGGGATTGTTCAAATAATTGATGATTGCGTGAAGTCATTTGATTACTCTTTCATAAATTTAAATTTGTTTTAATATGCTATAAGATTCTGCAAATAATTGTGAATATTGTACTGCGGTTGCTTTTATATCCTTAGCTTGGAACAAATCGTAACAAACAGCTATTGCTGCACATCCACTTTGGATAACAGCTGTGGCATTGGTCAATTGAATACCGCCAATTCCGACAATGGGAATAACTATTTCCTTTCTAGTTTGAACGACTAAATTTGCCGCAACAAGAACTGTATTTGATTTAGTCAATGAAGGAAAAAAAGCACCAAAAGCCACATAATCAGCGCCCTGCTTTTCAGCCTGAATTGCCAAATCCGGATTGTTATAGCAGGAAACACCTATAATCTTACTATGTCCTAATTGATTTCTTGCCTTAGTTACTGACACATCATCCTGCCCCACATGCACTCCATCAGCATCAATCTCAATGGCTAGCTCAAGATAATCATTAATAATTAAGGGCACTCCATGTTCTCTACAGAGCTGTAGTAATAATCCGGCTTGTTCTCTCAACAAAATCCCATGCGCTAATTTGTTACGATACTGTATTAGTTTTGCTCCGCCTTCCAATACTTGCTGCGTTTTATTCAACAGATCATGCGTATCGTTAAGATCCGGAGTAATCGCATAAAGCCCATTAATCTTGAGGCTTTTCAATGACCGTCTCTTCATTCTCATTTTCAGGGGCATCTTCACTTTTAGCCCAAAAAAGCCGGTTAGGAATGTATTGCCCCATTCCGGGACGAAATCCTGACTGCAAAGCATGCCATGTGTAATCTTGAGCTTCAATAGCACTTTCGCTGATCGATAATCCATTGGCAAGCGAGGCTGCTATTGCTGACGCCAAAGTACAACCTGAACCATGATAAGTATGATCGAGTCGCTCCCAATCATCGGCACGCACAATGCCATCAGAAGCATATAATGTATTCGTCACATGCGCTGTATTCTCATGGGTTCCGGTTATTAATACATATTCACATCCCATATATAGCAATCTCTGCGCACAAAGACCCAAGTCTAATTTGGATTCACTCTTGTCACCCTCATGCTGCGCAAGATGTCTCGCCTCTAAACTATTTGGCGTTAAAACCGTCACTTGCGGTAATAATAATTCACGCATGGCATCAATCATCTCTTCATTCGCCAGTTCATCTCCACGACCAGAAGTCAACACAGGATCCATGACCAAAGGAATGTGGGGATAATCAGAAATGATTTCTGCAATAGTCGCTATAATTTCAACGCTTCCTAGTAGACCAATCTTAAACGCATGCACCGGCATATCTTCTAATACCGCCCTCGCCTGATCAGCTACCCACTCAGAATCAAGCGGCATCACATCATCGACGCCGGTTGTATCTTGAATTGTAATGGCAGTCACAATGGACAATGGATGACACCCCATGCTGGCAATGGTCAGCATATCGGCTTGAATGCCGGCTCCACCGCTTGGATCATTGGCTGCAAAAGAAAGTACAATTGGGGGTGGCTGTAACATGCATTAATACCGTAAAATATCATTTTAACCTAAAAGGAAGTTGCTATCTATCATGCCTACCGAAGAGAATCGCAATTACAATCGTTACATGTGTTTAATTTGTGGCTTTATCTATGACGAAGCCCTAGGATCTCCAGATGAAGGCATTGCACCGGGTACACGTTGGGAAGATGTACCGATTAATTGGACTTGCCCAGAATGCGGTGCTCGCAAAGAAGATTTTGAGATGGTAAAAATATAGAATGCGTATCCTTCATACTATGCTTCGAGTAGGCAATCTCGAAAAATCTCTTGATTTTTATACCCAAGTATTAGGTATGAAACTGCTCCGACGTAAGGATTATCCTGATGGTAGATTTACACTGGCCTTTGTAGGCTATCAAGATGAAGCAAATGGCACAGTCCTCGAGCTGACTCATAACTGGGATACTACGGTATATAACCTAGGAGAAGGGTTTGGTCATATTGCCGTTGAAGTGGATGATGCTTATCAAGCCTGCGAGAATACAAAGAAACTTGGTGGAAAAGTCACCCGTGAAGCGGGTCCCATGAAGCACGGTACAACGGTTATTGCATTTATAGAAGACCCCGATGGATACAAAATAGAGTTTATCCAGAAAAAATAGTTTAAGCATATATAGTCCGTTTTCATTATTTATTATCCATGCAGTAAAAAAATTGTGGGAATCTTGTTAATATCCGGCAAAGAACATCTCCACTCCTTTACAGATTTTGTTGCAATCATTTCGCTAGAAAAAGTTAGATGACTCGCGATACATAAATCTGTGTCATCACAACAGGTTTTAACTATCTGCTCTAGTAATTTTTGATTACGATAAGGCGCTTCAATAAAAATTTGTGTTTGATCGCAGCGAATGGATAATTTTTCCAGCTCCATTATTTTACTTACCCGCGCTTCGCTTTCAATAGGCAAATAGCCATTGAAAGCAAAGCGCTGGCCATTCAAACCCGATGCCATCAATGCCAGCAAAATAGATGACGGTCCAACCAGTGGCACCACTGTAATCGCGTTTTTATGCGCTAATCGAATCAATTCGGCACCAGGATCAGCCACCGCTGGACAACCAGCCTCAGATAACAATCCTACATTATGCCCTGCCAATAAAGGATCTAATAATGCTAAGAGTTCGCTGGATAGCGTGTGTTCGTTCAAAGTCCGCATGTTCAATTCTTGTAATGCATACTTGGAATTAATTTGTTTCAAAAATTGTCGCGCTGTTTTAGGGTGTTCAACAATAAAGTATGCCATGTCAGCGACACATTGCTGAACTGCTAATGGCAGTACCCAAGCAATGTCTTCCTGACTGATCGGTGCTGGGATCAGATAGAGTTTACCAGTCATAAAGTACCGGAAATTTGAAGTTATTAAGCATAACGATAAGATTGAATCCCGATCAACTCAATGCAGAATTCTAGGCACACTGAGAATAAATTCAGGGATAGCAACATCAAAATGATAACCATCTTCCGCTGCCATTTGATAGCTTCCTTTCATAGATCCAACGACGGTTGAGATAACCGTACCACTGGTATATTCGAAGCTATCCCCGGGCTTAAGCAATGGCTGTTCACCAACCACGCCTAATCCCCGTACTTCCTGGGTAGTTCCATCTCCATTATTAATGATCCAGTGCCTGCTGATTAATTGGCTAGCCACAGTGCCCGTATTCGCAATGGTTATCGTATAAGCAAACACATGCCTCTCAGCATCTTCATCGGATTGATCCGGTAAATATACCGTACGAATACTGACATCAATCTCATATTTTTTGTTTTCAGTCATTTTTCATTTCACATTATTTTTAATACGGTATCAAGAAAACGTATAGAAAGCATTAATATAATTTATACATAAATCTCTATCTCTGTTACGCGTAGTTGGTTATTTGCGGTTAAAATAACAACTTTGATTATTGAGAGGTTCTCATGTACCGCATTGCACCCAGTATTCTTTCCGCTAACTTCGCTAAACTTGGCGACGAAATTACCGCCGTCATCGATTCAGGAGCCGACATTATTCATTTCGATGTCATGGATAACCATTATGTTCCTAATCTCACTATTGGTCCCTTAGTTTGCGAAGCCATCCGCCCAGTCACCAATGCAGTGATTGATGTGCATCTGATGGTCGAACCCGTGGATCGTATTATTCCAGATTTTGCCAAAGCGGGTGCTAATATCATTTCGTTTCATCCTGAAGCATCCAACCATATCGACCGTACCATTGGACTGATTAAAGAGCAAGGTTGCAAAGCAGGTTTGGTATTTAATCCAGCCACCCCTCTGCATTATCTGGATCATGTGCTCGATAAACTCGATCTGGTTCTCATCATGTCGGTCAATCCTGGGTTTGGCGGACAAAAATTTATTCCTGAAGCATTAAACAAATTACGTGCTGTCAGAAAACGCATTGATGCAAGTGGAAAAAACATCTTGCTGGAAATTGATGGCGGTGTAAAAGTGGATAATATCGCTGAAATCGCCCGTGCCGGAGCGGATACTTTTGTCGCGGGATCAGCCATTTATTCCGCTGGCAAAGACACCGATCCGCATCGTTATGACAGCGTATTGGCAGCATTTCGTGCTGAATTAGCAAAAGTTTAATTTGCTAACTACCCTATTTATTAAGCCTATTGCTATTTCGCATATTTAAATGAACCATAGCCTTTCTAGCAATGCAGATGTTTCTGTAAAGAAAATTGCATTCCCATTGTCAATTAAAGTGATCATGATTGATTTAGATGGTACTCTGCTCGATACTGCAGACGATCTCGCATTGGCAGCAAACTTAATGTTAAAAGAGTTAAGGCTGCCAGAACAATCAACGCCGACGATTCGTTCTTACATAGGCAAAGGCATACAGAAACTGGTAAAGCGCACATTAACCAGTCAACTGGATGGTGAGCCTGATGTTGCATTATTTGCAAAAGCATTGCCTATTTACGAAAAACATTACGCCGACAATTTGAGCGTAAATACGCGCCCATATCCAGGAGTTCTAGAGGGTATCAAAGTCATGCAACAGGCTGGCTTCAAATTAGCCTGTATCACCAATAAAGCGGAAGCTTTTACCCTGCCGTTGCTACGTTCGACAGGATTATATGATCAATTTGAGATCGTATTATCCGGTGACAGTTTACCCAGAAAGAAACCCGACCCGATGCCGTTGACACATATCTGTCGGCATTTTGATGTGCAACCCCACGAGGCCCTACTCATTGGCGATTCATTGAATGACGCCATTGCCGCCAGAGCTGCCGGTTGTCATGTGTTCTGTGTTCCTTATGGCTATAACGAAGGGCGCAATGTGTACGAGCTTGATTGTGATGCCATTGTAGAATCTCTGCTTGATGCATCGAAGCTCATCAAAAGATTGCCTTAGAAATCAGATGACCGAAGCCGAATTTAACAAGCTCGCGCAACAAGGATATAACCGTATTCCGGTGGTACTGGAAACCTTTGCTGATCTTGATACGCCGTTATCCATTTATCTGAAATTGGCTAATCAGCCCTATTCGTATTTATTGGAATCCGTAAAAGGAGGGGAACGCTTTGGTCGATTCTCATTTATAGGCTTACCGGCAACAACCCGTATTGAAGCCCGTGGCAATCTGGTTACCATAGTCGCTGACGGTAAATCTAAAACAATCCAAGTCGATGATACCCTGGCATTTGTCGAATCCTATCGGGCGCAATTCAAGGCGGCACCCTGTCCGGCTGGAAAATCCCGTTTTTGTGGCGGATTGGTCGGCTACTTCTCATACGATACTGTGCGTTACATTGAACACAAGCTAGTAGGCCATGCAAAACCGGACACTTTGAATACGCCTGATGTTTTGTTGTTACTGTCGGAAGAACTAGCGGTTGTGGATAACCTCTCCGGCAAGCTGTATCTGATTGTTTATGTGAATCCGGAAAATGAAAATGCCTACCGGTCCGGATGCAATCGCTTAAAAACTTTGTTAACTAAGCTTCGTCAATCGATAGCTATTCCTACCGAGCAATCCGTTACTTCCGGTGCCGCAGTATCTGAATTTCCTGAGGTCGACTTCAAAACCGCCGTCGAGCGGGCAAAACGCTATATCTATGATGGTGACATCATGCAGGTCGTTTTGTCCCAGCGCACCAGTAAACCTTTCCATGCGTCTC
>JAMXAE010000081.1 GCA_024281695.1 Nitrosomonas sp.
AGTTTACGTGCCATACTGTTTTATCCTTCTTATTTGATTTAAAAAATTTTGCGTAAGATACCACTATAATTGCGCAATGAGTCAGTTGCAAAGCAAGTTTTTAACCGGCACTTCCAAATCTGTAAACACTATGTCACTTACACTGTACTGGCATGACTATGAAACTTTTGGCGCCGATCCGCGGCGAGACCGGCCTGCGCAATTTGCTGGGGTGCGCACCGATGAAGCTCTGAACGAGATTGGAGAGCCGCTGGTGATCTATTGTAAGCCAGCCCGTGATTTCCTGCCGCACCCGGAAGCCTGTTTGCTCACCGGAATTACACCGCAAATCGCCGATGAGAAAGGCTTATCTGAGCCGGAATTCATTGCGCGCATTCATGCCGAGTTTGTGCAACCGAATACCTGCGGTGTCGGCTATAACTCTCTGCGGTTCGACGATGAAGTCACGCGCTTCACGCTGTACCGCAATTTCTACGACCCGTATGCACGCGAGTGGCAGCAAGGCAATTCGCGCTGGGACATCATTGATCTGGTGCGCATGACGTATGCGCTACGCCCGGCCGGTATTACCTGGCCGCAACATGAAGAAGGGCAACCGAGTTTCCGCCTGGAGGATCTGGTGGCCGCTAACGGTATTGCGCATGAATCCGCGCACGATGCCTTATCCGACGTCCGCGCCACCATCGCTCTGGCACGCTTGCTACGCACGCAACAACCGCGCCTCTATAATTGGTTGTTTGAATTGCGTGATAAACGCAAAGCAGCAGCCCAGCTTGATCTCATTACGCGCAATCCCGTCTTGCACACGACGCGCATGTATCCGGCCAAAACCGGTTGTACTTCGCTGATTATGCCGCTCATCACCGAACCGGGAAACAACAATAGCGTGCTGGTGTATGACTTGCGCCACGATCCGGAAATGTTTTTATCGCTTGATGTAGACGAACTGAGTCAATTGCTGTTTACCCGCAACGATGATTTGCCGGAAGGCATGCAGCGGCTGCCGGTCAAATCGATAAAAATCAACAAATGCCCGGCACTGGCGCCACGCAATACGTTGGATCAAGAAGCTGCCGAGCGCATCGCACTCGATCTGGATGCCTGCTACCGGCACTGGCAAACCCTGTGCGCAGTTCCTGATTTCTTTCAGCGCGTAGCCACTGCGTATACCAGCCGTACGTTCGAGTCTTCCGGTGATGTCGACGTGGCCTTGTATGACGGCTTCCTGGACAATGCCGATGCTGCGTCATTAGCCCAGATCCGGCGGGCTTCACCAAAACAACTGGCCAAAATGTGCTTTGATTTTCATGATCAACGCTTGCCCGAACTGCTATTTCGCTACCGCGCGCGTAATTGGCTGGAAACCTTGACGCCGGAAGAAAGGGAACGATGGGAGCAGATGTGTGTGCAGCGTCTGACACAAGGTTGTGGCGGGAGTATTACTTTTGCTGAATTTTCTGCGCAGATTGCGTTGTTGTTTGAGACATACAAAACCGATGAGAATGTAAAGCGGATTCTGTGTGCGTTGGAATTGTGGGGCAAAAAATTGCAGAATAAATAATGTGTTATTGTTAGGCAGAATTATCCACTCAACTCCTGGGCTACAAAGCGCTCTACATCGGAAATCATTTGCTTGACATCATCTTCAGTGTAATCTGTAAACTTACCATGAGCTGCAGAGTTGCCGATGTCTAGCCACGATTGAATGAGCCGCCATTGTGGTTTTGTATATCGACCGTGTTCTTTTAATGCGTCATTCAAGGATGAGGCCTTTCCAGATGAAGTCAGACCTTCTTCAATACAAATACGTTGAAGGGTATCTTCGATGACAACTCTGCATAAAATGGATGCAGGATCTTTAAATCCTGTTTTCGATAAATATTGAGCTTGTTCTAATACTGAATCAAGCACCGCTGCTGCAATCAATTGTTCTTGCCCGACTAGGAATCCATCCTCTAGATCACTAAGCGCACCGGAAAGAATTCCTACAATTTGATTAACTTCATAGGAATGTTTTGGCCTTTGATCCAGAACTTTCTTTGCCTGCATATAGTGCGCGCTTTTTTCACTGAATACTGTCAATAGAATATTTTCTACCTTTACTAGCCAGGTGTGTAATGGGATTTCATCTTGGATATATGGTCCAACATATTCAGCTGGTTTCTCAAGAGCAGCAACACCTCTACCCTCTTCAATGAGTATTTTTACTCGTGCCGCAATGCGTTGGTATTTTGGATTCATGATTCGATTTTTTTTTGTGGCTAATAGAGTTAATTCTGCGAAAAGTTGCAATATATTACATTCGTAATTTAAGTATTTGTGGTTTTATCATGAATAGACACTATGTCCTACTTGCATAATGAATCAGCCACGGCTTCGAGATCAAACACGAGAAGATTTGATTCAGTTATTTTCTAGTGGAAGATTCCCATAACGGAAAACTTATCCCATCTCTGATCGTGATAAAATCCCCTTCTTCGTTTCGGATTAGAAAGCTGTCTGAATTTACCCACCTTCCATCATGAAAAACAATTACCTTGAAAGAATACTGACCGCACAGGTTTACGATGTGGCGATCGAGAGTCCGTTGGAGCTTGCTGCCAATTTATCCGGGCGTATCCATAATCAGGTGTTGTTGAAACGGGAGGATTTGCAGCAGGTTTTTTCTTTCAAGTTGCGCGGTGCGTATAACAAAATGATCAAGTTAGCGCCCGCAGTGCGCAATCGCGGCGTGATTGCCGCTTCCGCCGGTAATCATGCGCAAGGCGTGGCGCTAGCTGCCAAGCGGCTCAATTGTTCCGCCACCATCGTGATGCCGGTGACCACGCCGCAAATCAAGGTGAATGCCGTCATGGGGCATGGCGCCACGGTGGCCTTGCATGGGGATTCCTATAACGATGCTTACGAGCACGCGATAAAGCTGGCAAAAGTAGAGCAAGCCACGTTTGTTCATCCCTATGATGACCCGGACGTGATTGCCGGACAGGGAACGGTCGGCATGGAAATCTTGCGTCAACATACAGGGAGTATTCATGCCATTTTTGTGCCGATTGGCGGCGGAGGACTGATCTCCGGCATAGCTGCTTATGTGAAACGGTTGTATCCGAAAATCAGAATCATTGGTGTCGAGCCGGTTGATTCGGATGCGATGCACCGTTCATTACAAAGTGGTCGCCGGGTGAAATTGGCGCAAGTGGGCTTATTTGCCGATGGGGTGGCGGTTCGGCATGTGGGTAAGGAAACCTTTCGATTATGCCGTGAACTGGTCGACGAAGTGATTCTGGTTGATACCGACGCCATTTGCGCGGCAGTCAAGGATGTATTTGAAGATACGCGTACGATACTTGAACCTTCCGGTGCACTTTCCGTTGCGGGTATTAAAGCGTACGTCGCGCGCGAAAAAATCTTGCATAAAACCCTGGTTGCGATTGCATCCGGTGCCAATATGAATTTTGACCGTTTGCGGCATATTTCAGAACGTGCAGAAATCGGTGAACAGCGCGAGGCTGTGTTGACTGTGACGATTCCGGAAAAGCCCGGCAGTTTCAAGAAATTCTGTAATTTATTGGGCGCCAAAAGCATCACCGAATTTAACTACCGTTATGCTGATCCGAAAGTGGCGCATGTTTTTGTCGGCGTATCGGTGCGCAATCAGGAGGAAACCCAAAAACTGATTGGTGAACTAAAACAAAGCGGTCTGGCCACCGAAGACATGAGCAACAACGAAATGGCCAAGCTACACATTCGTCATTTGGTCGGCGGGCATGCATATGATGTTAAAAACGAGATTCTCTATCGTTTTGAATTTCCCGATCGTCCCGGTGCGTTGATGAATTTTCTCAATAATCTGAGCCATAACTGGAATATCAGTCTGTTTCATTATCGTAATCATGGCGCCGACTATGGCCGCGTGCTGATCGGTATTCAAGTGCCTGCTGAGGAAAAATCCGACTTTAAGGCATTTCTGAATCAGTTAGGTTATCGCTATTGGGACGAAACAAAGAACCCGGCCTATAAATTATTCCTCGGGTAATATCGCTCGAACGCCTCGGTTCCTAAATGGCATCGTTTTCCAGGTCTTATTCTATTTTTGACTGCAAGTGCTAGCGGTTATGCTACAACTTGACCATAGCTAGGTCTTCGTTATTAGCAATAGAATATTCAGATAAGCCTCTAATAGAGCTGGAGAAAACAATGGAAGATAATTTTTCTAAGTTTAGACTGATAACCGGCATTGCGAGAGTAGAAAAAAACTTGCCGGTGATTGTGTTTCCCACGAAGAAGAATGTCTCGGAACATGTCGTCGTTTTAAATAATAGCTGGATTCTGGGCAGCATCCTGATGCTTTTTATGCTTTTGCTTATGACTACAGTGATCATCAGTGAACAGCAAGCCAGGCTCAATTCAGCTCAGTCCGAGCTTGTTGTTCGATTGCAAGCGCAGCATTTACACTTATCAAAAGCCGCACAACAGGCGCTCATGGGTAGTGCGGGGGCGTTTACACAGCTTCGGGATAATCAGCGCCAGCTCAATCATTACATAACCTTGCTAACGCAAGGAGGGCTGTATCGCGATTATAAACTATCGCCCATTTCTGGCTATGACTCATCCTTAAGTCTGGATGCCTACCATAGCCATTGGCAGTTTGAAGAAAAACAGATCAATCTAATTCTGAGTCATCAAGAATCCTTGATGCAGTTGGGTACCAATATCCGAGCTATCAGCGTCACCCATAGTCAGCTAACTCGTTTCATTGAAGAACTAATCGGTCACATGCTCGATATTGGAAATTTGTCGCATGAAATGAGATCTCTGGAAGCAATAAAGATGCATGCACGCAACATCACAAAAAGTGCTAACACCATTCTCCTCAATGAATTCCCGGCAGCAGAGATTATCAGGCAGCTTGCGCAAGATCACACACAGATTCTGGCAATTACGCAAAGCTTAATTCAAGGGAATAATGGGCTGACACTGGCTTCAAGTAAGAATGAAACCATCCAGGATTCGCTGTCGCACGTGCACGCGTTACTCAGAAAGTTTGATGACCATACGAATGTGATTCAGAAAGAAATTTCTGCCGCGATGACGGGTAAATCGGCGACCCATGCAATTGTGAATAAAAGTGAAGTGATGTTGGGTGTGGCTAATGAACTGGATAATGAAATTCAAGAACACGCTGCCTACGTTGCTTCATGGTTCAATATCGTGTTGTATACCTTGAGTGCAGGGCTGATTGTATCTTTTGTCTTGCTTGCCAAATCATTGCGCCGGAATCTGCACAATCAAGCGGTAGCGAGTAAAAATGAAGTCGAGAAAGCGCAAAGAGCGATTCAGAGACTTTTAGCGGACATGAAAAGAATTGCTGATGGTGATTTGACGGTGCGGACTAATGTTACCCATCCCATGACCAGCGCAATTGCCGATGCCATCAATTACACTGTTGAGGAGTTGCACTCATTGGTGGAGCAGGTCAATCAAGCAAGTGCCTTGGTGGTTAAAGCATCTAATCAAGCACAGCATGTCTCATCGGGGCTATTAAATGCGGCCCAGCAGCAATCAGTAAAGATTGAAGAAACTACTATAGCTGTTGTAGGTATGATGGAATCAATCACGGAGATATCCGATTTGGCGACTGAGTCTGCCAAGGTAGCTCAGCAATCTTTGACGACTGCTGAAAAAGGTACTACTGCTGTCCGAGAATCGATCACCGGCATGAATGAAATTAGGGGGCATATTCAGGATACCTCGAAGCGTATTAAACGACTGGGAGAGAGCTCGCAGGAAATCGGAGAGATCGTTGCATTGATCACCGATATCACCGATCAGACCAATGTTCTGGCGCTGAATGCAGCTCTGCAGGCAACGGCAGCCGGTGAAGCAGGGCACGGATTTACCATCATCGCTCAAGAAGTACAACGTTTGGCTGAGCGATCAGCAGAAGCCAGCAAACAAATCAGTGAATTAATCGTTACAATTCAGGGTGACACACAGGATGCTATCGCGGCCATGGAAAGAAGTACGCTCGGTGTTGCTAAAGGAGCCAAACGTTCAGATGCAGCCGGTCGCGCCTTGGAGGAAATAGAGCAAGTATCCAAACAACTAGCGCAATTGGTTACCCATATTTTTGATATCACCAATACCCAAACACAGACTGCCAACAAGGTGGTAGCCAATATGGAAGAAATATTGCATATTACTCGACAGAATACGGAAGGTACGCTACAGACTACGACATCTGTCAAACAGATAACCGGTTTTGCATCAGAGTTGAAAGCTTCTGTATCCAACTTTAAGGTCTGATTCTATTTTCATTTAATACTAATGAATGGTATTTAAACAATGAGCGCTCAACCAAAACTCAATATTTCTTCGATTTTCGGAATCAAGGAAGGCATTCATCAAGTCTTCTCGCTGATTGAGCAGAATCTGGATGCTTATAGTAAACAACCGACGAATACGAACCTGATCAAAGACTGCAGAAATTATATTCATCAGTTGGATGGCTTGCTCAAAATGTTGGAACTCACCAGCATTACGATAGTGACCGAGAAAATGGAGCAACTGATTGATGCGCTCATAACAAAGAAAATTGAACCCAATCAGGCGATTTTTTCAGCACTGAGGCAATCCAACAAAGCGCTACTGTATTATTTGAATGAACTCATCGATGGGGCAGAAGATAACCCACTGCGTTTATTTCCGACTTATCGTGAGCTCATGCAAGTGTATGGATTTGAAAATGCTCCCGAGAGTGATTTATTCTTTCCTCGATTAACTGCTGCTCCGACATTAAAAGCTGAGTCAGCGTATATTGATGCCTCAGTGGTTAGAACTTTAGCCAAACAGATCGGAACTGACTATCAAGCCGGTTTGCTCAATTGGTTGCGCGATCCATCGAATAAAGATGGTTTGCAACAAATGGCTGAAGCAGTCAATCACATCGAAGGATTTCCTGGAACCGCTGAGCAACGTGCGTTTTGGTGGGTAGCCTCAGGTTTTCTGGAAGGACTACTACAGCAACAAGGAAACCAAATTGATCTTTCTATTCGTCGCTTATGTGGAAAGATTGAACAAACCATCCGCCATCTTGCTGCTGGAGCATTGGGTAACACTTCACCGCTGCTGCGGGAACTACTTTATCACCTTGCGCACAGCGAATCGATCAGCGAACGTATTGACGATATTAAGCGTAGCTACACATGGCCAAGCCATATGGCGATGTCAGAAACGAATGCATTTGAAGAATCTGAAACTTTACGCCCCACCCTGGATGCGATGCGTAGTACTTTGATGCAGGCCAATGATATATGGCGGGAATTTTGTGCAGGGCAGCACGACAGTTTGGCTTCATTGTTTGAAGCTATTGAGCGGCTTAAACGGCTGGCTAAACAAACCCCTTGCGTTCCTTTAGAAAAATTAATCGGTGCAATTAGCGATACTGTTGCTTATTTGCGCGCTCATCCCCAGGATCTGAGCGAAGAACTGGCAATGGAAATGGCCACTGCTTTATTGCTTATTGAAAGTATTATCGATGATTTTAATAAGCTGTTGCCCGATTTGCCGAATCAGATTGACTTGCTTTCTTCTCGCTTGCACAGCATTACGACAGGCAATGAGAATATCGGTGACTTGCCGAGTGCCCCGGCACTGAATGAGTTTGCAGGCAAGAAGCAAGAGAAAGAACTGCTTACACAAGTGGCACAAGAAATTCTGACCAATCTAGGACAAATTGAAAGTATTCTGGATAGATTCTTTTTTGAACCTGCCAAGCGTTCAGAACTATCCTTGCTTTCACCTTTATTCAAGCAGATTTCCGGTGCCTTGATCATGTTGGATTTGCAACCTGCTGATACCTTGTTGAATCTTTGCCATCATCTGATAGAAAAGCTGTTAAAGCCAAGCTATGAAATGACGGAAGCCGAGCAGATTCTGCTGGTCGACGGGCTGAGTAGTCTTGGTTTTTTTATTGAAGCGCTGAGAAGCGGGCAACCGGATAGTTATCAGATTATTGAGGAAGCCATCGCGTTATTCGAGATCACTCCCATTCCTGAAAACGTACCTCGGGTTACACAAGTAATTACGCCTGAACCCAATAGGGTAGAGAAAGTCGAGATGGAAGCGGTCGGAATTGCAAGTGTAGAGATAGATCCGGAACTACTCGATATCTTTCTGGAAGAATCGAATGAAGTGCTGGTAAGCATTGCCAAAGATTTACACAGTTGTCGGATCGATTCGACCGATCGCGAATCACTCGCTGGGCTACGACGTGGATTTCACACGCTGAAAGGTAGCGGTCGTATGGTTAAGCTAGAGGAAATGAGTGAAGTTGCCTTGAGTGTGGAACAAGTTCTAAATCGTTGGTTGACCGAGAAAAAAAGTGTTTCCAATTCACTCATCAGTTTAATCACTCGTACACATCAGGCCTATAGTCAGTGGTGTAAGCAACTGCGAGAGCATGGTAAAGCCAAGGTTAATGCCGATGAATTGCTGCTTTTAGCCAAAGATCTTCTCAATGAAAGAGAAATTGAAACACCGGCGACAGAATCTAATATAGATCTTGTAAGTAATATTACGATTGATACTTCATTTGAATCTGAATCAGAAGAATCGCTATCATTTCCAGATCCATCATTTATTGAAACAGAAGCTAAACAACCCATACCACTTGCGCAATCAGTTTTTGTTGAAGACGATTCGATCAACCATGAGTTACTCTCGGTTGTTCTTGAAGAAACTCAAGACATCATTTATCAAATCGGTGGCAAGTTACGTGCTTGGCGCATACTCCCGCAAGATGATGATATTCATAGAGCACTCCTGAGGCTACTGCATACTTTAAAAGGCAGCGCTCGTATGGCAGGCGCTTTACATCTGGGGGAATTGATTCATGCGATGGAAAGTCATGTGGAAACGGCTTTCTGTGAGCGTAATATTGCAGATGCCGCATTGGATCAACTAGAGAATGAATTCGATGTCATCAGTGGCGAAATTGAGCGACTTCAAAGCAATGTAACACCTTTGCCTGCAGCCAATCAGATGGCGATGAACGCAGCGACCGAAGAGCTTACGTCGCCATCTGAGCAGGTGGAACTGTTGTCATCCAAAACCATTCTACGGATTAATTCTGAGCTTATCGACCGTTTGGTGAATGATGCCGGCGAAGCGAGTATTCAACGCTCAAAAATTGAAACCCAGCTAAATAGCTTTAAGCAATCGCTACAGGATCTTGCCGAAAGCACCCATCGTTTGCACGACCAATTGCGTGAAGTTGAAATTCAGGCAGAAACGCAAATGCAGTCGCATCTGGCGCAGCAGCAGGAACCGGAACATGCGTTTGACCCACTCGAATTTGATCGATTCTCTCGTTTTCAAGAGTTGACGCGACTCATGGCCGAAAGTGTCGATGATATTATTACAGTTCAGAAAAACTTGCGCACGACCCACAATGTCGCTGAAGAAGCAGTTAACCAACAGGCGGTTATCAATCGCCAGTTGCAACAATCTCTGCTGCAAATCCGTACAATACCTTTCAGTAATTATGCGGAACGTTATTATCGGATTGCTCGGCAGGTGGCCGACGATCTGGGTAAGAAGGCCAATCTGGACATTCAGGGCGGTGATGTTGAAATTGATCGCAGTGTATTAGAGAAAATTAATCCGCCACTCGAGCATCTGTTGCGAAATGCCATAGCCCATGGCATAGAAGAACCTGCACAAAGACTGCAAGCAGGCAAGCCTGAGATCGGACAGGTTACCATTCAATTGCGTCAGGAAGGGAATGAAGTGAACATTACCTTGAGTGACGATGGCGGTGGTCTGAATTTGCTTCGTATTCGTGAAGAAGCGCAGCGGCTGGGTTTAATTCAAGAAAATGAAGCACTGGATGACGACAAGATCATGTCATTGATCTTTACGCAAGGTTTGTCAACCACCGATGCCATTACCGGAATCGCCGGTCGAGGCATTGGTTTGGACATTGTCAAGAACGAAATTTCAATGCTGGGTGGTCGCATTCACGTTAGTTCTGCTTCTCATCAGGGTACGACTTTCAATATTTACTTACCGCTTAGCCTTGCGGTGACACAAACACTGATGGTAAGTGCCGGCAAGCAGATTTATGCGATACCGGCTTTTATTGTCGAGCATCATCGAGAATTTGATCTCAAGATGTTGGAAAAGATCTATCGGGATCATCGAGTCGAGTTTAACGGCAAAAAATATCTGTTTTCTCATTTGTCGCATTTATTGGGCGAGTTCGATCATCCTCCGGAGATTACCCCGCATAGTGAGATACTGTTTCTGCACAGCGGCACCCAATATCTTGCAATCCATGTCGATAAGCTGATGGGTGAAAAGGAAGTAGTGGTTAAAAATATCGATTCACAACTGGCCTATGCACCGAGTGTTGAAGGCGCTACTATAACCGGTGATGGCGAAGTGATATTGATTCTGAATCCAGTGAAACTGATTCAGCGGAAGGATGCACAGAAGGTTTTTAATACCCCTGTTGCGGAATTAGGCGCTATTCCGCAAAAAAAATCGACGATGGTACCCACTATTATGGTGGTTGATGATTCATTGACGGTACGTAAAGTAACCTGTCGTTTGCTGGAGCGGGAAGGTTGCGATGTGTTGATTGCGAAGAATGGCGTAGAAGCCATGCAAATACTTCAGGATACCATTCCCGATGTCATGCTAATTGATTTGGAAATGCCGAAGATGAATGGTTTTGAGTTGATCAAGAATGTACGTGCTAGTGCGGATACGGCGAATATTCCAATCATCATCATTTCGTCACGAAGTGCGGATAAACACCAGAAAATCGCCAATGATCTGGGTGTTAATGTATTTCTGGGTAAGCCTTATAAAGAGGAAGAACTATTGAATCATTTGTCTGAGTTGATTAATCGATAAGGAAATATCAGTAATCGAGAAAAATACTGCATAATCCCAATATTTGATCATCCCCTGAATCAGATCAAGTTCATAATCATCATGAGTTGACGAGGAGGTCACTATGGGAAGCGAAGCAGTCAGACAGATTCAACAAGCGCTGAAGAGCCAAGGGCTCGAGCCGGGTCAGATTGATGGCATCTGGGGGCGCAATACCATCGCCGCAGTCAAACAATTCCAGAAACAACAAGGCCTTGAAGTTGACGGTATCGTCGGCCCCCAGACCACAGAAGCACTCTTCAAGAATACTTTCCTGTCTTCATTAACTGCTAATCCTTTATTGCCTTGGTTTGAGGAAGCTAAACATTTGGTTGGTACCAAAGAAGTGCTGGGCGACAAGAACAATCCTGTCATCATGGATTGGGCGAAGAATCTTGACATTCATTATGCTGGTGATGATATTCCCTGGTGTGGGTTGTTTGTCGCGCATTGTGTTGGAACGACATTACAACAGGAGGTATTGCCGGGCAATCCTTTGGGTGCGCGCCAATGGGAAAAATTCGGTGAGCCTACCATGCCCCGCCTCGGAGCCGTAATGGTATTCTGGCGGGAATCGCTGGCAAGCGGGAAAGGTCATGTGGGTTTTTACGTCGGTGAAGATGATGAAGCGTATCAGATTCTTGGTGGGAACCAATCCGACAAAGTTTGCCTGATGTGGTTGGGCAAGGATAGATTCCGCGGCGCGCGCTGGCCCAGAGTTGCTTCTTCATTGACAAGTGCTGTTGTGCAAAAAGACAGAGATGAAGGTTTGTCGGTAAATGAGGCTTAAATTATCAGGCCATTTTGCTTAGGGACAACTTGGCGTTACCATCCTTGCATTCAATTTAGGACATGCTGTGATTGTTGCTTATAGCTTTGCTGCTACGGGGTTTAAGGATAGGTTATGCATTTGAGATTCCTTCAGTTGGTGGCTTGTACTGGATAGAGTCGAGACAAAAGTAATATTGATCTTTTTAGGGTCAGTTGAGTGGGATATCTGACTATAGAAAGCATTATAGTGCGGATGAGATTGGTAGCTGGTGATAACATCTGCATGCGCTAGCTGAATACGCCAGCAAAGGTGATATTGCCCCGGTTCTGATAATGCCCAACCTGAGAAAACTTGGCGCACACCGGGAATTGTCATTAAAGTTTTACGTGCCTGTTCGGTCAGAGTATCAAATTGCTGAAGATAACGGCTTTCAATAGTACAAATAATGATTTGCTCTACAGAATGCCAAGGGCGGCACTGAATCAAAACTTCCGCTGCACGGCCTGCTGATCCCCAGAGATGCATATACAATTTGATTTGTTCATGGAGGCTATCTTTAACGCCCTGCAATGATTCAATATAACCTTTTCTGTTGCGTGTTTGCACATTGGAACGAATGGCTGCGGCAGCGATATCGGAAAGCTCCGTGTAACAGTTAATTTTAGCAATGCCATTTAAAATCAGCTTATGGTACTGCTCTTCAACTAAACCGCTTCCACCATGTAGCACCAGCGGGATTCCAAGTTCGTCGTTAATTCGTTTTAGGCGTTTGAAGTCTAGTTTAGGGCTGCGATTGGGCTGACGGCCATGGATAGTGCCAATGGAAACGGCGAGGAAATCAACATGGGTACGTTTAATATACACTTTAGCTTCTTCTGCTGAGGTATAAATGACTTCTCCCAAATGATTGGTTGCATTTTCTCCTTCCGAACCACCCACAAAACCAAGTGCCCCTTCAACTGCTGTACCGCATGCATGAGCTATTTCTGTGACCCGGCTGGTTTGAGTGATATTGACTGGGAATGTTTCTGAAGAAACATCCAGCATGACACTGTTGCAACCAAGATTGATCGCTTGGACAATGGATTCATCTTTCTTTGCATGATCAAAGTGGATAGCAATCGGCACTTTGGCGTGATGTGCGGCTCGTTCGACAGCTGGCAAGATCAAGCTAAAATCATATTGGTGGAAGAGCGGTTCAGAGAGATTGAGAATAACTGGTGAACGACAGAACTCGGCTGTCATGATAATAGCTTCC
>JAMXAE010000082.1 GCA_024281695.1 Nitrosomonas sp.
AGAGCAGCACATAAGTACACACCATCGCTGAACCCATCTCCATCTTCATCGGGTAAGGCAACCCAGATATCACTGTTGTCGTTGTCTTCAACAATCCATAATTTACCATCCGGGCCTTTTGCTAAATTATCCGGGCTCTTGAAGCCAGTCACGCCAGGAATGGTATCAACGGGTCTGATTTCAAAGGGAACATTAATCCCTGGTTGTACGAAATAACTCACTTTGGGCACAGATTCTAGACTTACTGCCAGTATCGCTCCCGGGCCAGTAGTGTTAGCAGAATTAACTGCATCTTCACAAGTCAGTGCCGCATACAGCGTCCTTCCAATGCGTTCCAGATCCTCAGGACGACAGAAAGGAGTGGCATTTACAGCTTGAGCAGCTATTCTGGCATTGATTTGCGCTTGATTCATATCCAATGCTATCCATTCGGCTTCACCTGTTTTTGCAGCATTCTTCACTCGTAACGCATACAATTGTCCACTGCTTAAATCACCAAAATCATCTGGAACAAATTTATAAATAGCACCCTTTCTATCCTCATCTATAACATAAATATTACCTTCTTCATCAATCTCTATTCCTTCATGGGCTAAAGATCCAAGCATGGGACGTACTTCGACTTCCTCAACTACAGTTGGATCGTTCTTTGCAAACTTCAATTCATACAACATGCCACTCTGCGCATTAGGAGCATCTGGACCGGGCAATTGGGCAGCAAATACTTCTTCCGCAAAAAGAAGAGTCTGCCAAGGCGTCCAAATCAAACCATCCAAAGCCTCCCAGTCACTCCTTTGCGCTAAGACTTGAGCTTTCCCAGTTTTTAAATCCACCACCGAAATAGCACCTCCCAAATAAGGACCTATACTAGGGCGCACTTCATGAGTGCGGTACAGATATTGGCCTGCATACTTCCCAGTTTCGTTAATCGTATTCATGTCATTCCAATCACTAGCGTTAGGATAAATATCCAAATTACTTTCATCAGAAATAATGCGCTGCGTGAAGCCCCTTGGAATTACCCAAGGCTCACTATTGAGAATGACTTGATCGGTCGTAGTCTGTTGATAGGCAGAAGCCGCAATCGGCTTGAATTTCATGGGACCGTTAACCAGTATCGCATCGGCGTAAACCAGTGTTGTTAGAGCAACGCAAGCAGGTAATGCAAAAATTGATTTCTTCATGAATTTTCTCCATAAGAATTAAGTTACTTCAGGTAAATACGTAGACATCAGCTAATTGAATTGCATTCGTCCTAGCAACTATAGAGTGTCAACATGAAGCACTGATGTCGTCAAAATGAATTTTTTGTGACTCTTTTGTGTCAGTGATCTTTCCCGAATGAATAAACAATTAGCTATCATTCTTTTTGAACTGGATACAATTTTTAGGTCCTTCTAGTTTAGTCAACTGATCCATTTTTCCCCGCTAGCCCTGACCCATAGCCAGCCAAATCCAATCACATTTAAATTGTGATCAACCCTCATTAAAATTCTAACGAATTGGCTTTTTCGGCATATCACGTGAGCTTTTTATTCAGCTCAAGAAGCTTTATAAATACATACTGATAGTCTGGGCTGTTACATGACATGGAATCCGTTTAGTTCAAAGGCTGTCCATAGCTGGGATAACTCAGGCACTAAATATCAATCAGCGCAAGTAACCGGAATAGATCAGAAGGACGATGATGTAGGATAAATAATTCTTGCGGCAGTCCTGATAAAGATCGCATTCGCAAGATAGTAACTATGATTTGGGGCTACATTAAAACGGCATGGTAGTGTGCTCACTGAGCAACTGATTGAAGTAGATAATTTATTATTTTAGCCTGTATAGGCGATATAAATAACTTTGCTAATGCTTTAATAATTAAACTTAAGATAAGGCCGGCCTTCACTGAAGGCGTTATTAAATCAAATAATAAGTGTAGAAATAACACACTCAGATCATGTTTAATCAATTATCTTTCAGTAGCCTATAGAGCGGCACAATAGCTCATAATGTCGTCTAAATGTGCGGTTACGCACCGACCGATATCAATATTTTCAGGATCATAGAGATAATTTGATAAGAGAGGTGACTTCATGGTTATAAGATATATAGTAATAGGATTAATTGTCGGAGCAGCTATTTTAATATTTAACTCATATGATAAAAACGATGGGGTCAATCCTGCTAAAGTGCACGAAACCAATCCTTCTGGAACAGTTAAACAAAAAACTGGGGATCGACCTCAGCAGTGAGAACGGCCTCTTCAATCGCACAAATTCTTATTTTTTATTGTGTGAACCCTCTGAGATCTTAGGCATGCAGAATAACTTGGCAAAATTCAAAGCAGCTTCCACTTCTGCTTTGAGACGCAAATTAAACCATGATAATGATTAAAAGATATGCACAGGATGCAATAAAAGATAGCAGTTATCCACAGCATTAGGGAACTTATTAAGACGAAATAACTCCAATAAATATAAATCAACTCCCCTTCTTTGATTTAACCGCTTCAACCAGTGCACAAGTAATTTTGCATAGTCGGATGGTTGTTCTTACTCCTCTTTTGCCAGCACTCTTCAGGTGCTGGTTTTTTATTGCTTGTGTTTGCTGTAATGTAACCCAGTAATTGATAAGCCCGGCGACATATATTAAAGAATAAAAAAGCACTTAGGTATAAGAAACCTCAGGGTTGTTTACAGAGAGGTTAATTAAAATAAGCGAAGAGTATTTCCCATTATTCAACCTCTTATAAGGATTGGCGGTATTGTAGAAGTTGATGAAACGTCTTGAGCCGCTGGTTGGGTACTGTTACGCGGAGTAAATTCCTGAAGTATGGCACGTTTCAATACGGCATAATCGTTGGCTGACTGACTTGGAAGTGTTTCGCCAACTGTGCCTCACTTTCCACAGCCGGGTTTGATATAACCGCCAGATTTCCTGACGATCCAATAAAGTAAAGTTAAACGAGTGTATTTGTGTATATTCATTTACAGTATTCTCCTGAATACTGTAATCAACACTAGAGATTTTTACACTAATAGAACTGAGAGGAATTGAGTAAATGGTTAACAAAATCTTATACATCATTGTAGCAATATTAATGATCGTCGCCATAGCCTATGGTGGATCGGCGTTATATCAGTTATTAGTAGAGCATTTTAGAAAAACAATTTAATGACTAAAAATTAGGGAATTCTGAAGAAATAGATTCTCCTGAAAGCAATTAAAAATGAAGTATATGAAGACTTCATCAAGATTCTAGCAAATGGAAAATAAAATTAGGTTTCACGACGATAGTTCACAGTTTCAGGAGAAAAAATGGAAACTAAATAACTGGCAGCGTTATATATATTTGTCAGCTTTCCTCAAAGGAGCGAAGGTTGGCACTGCCTAAAGGCAACAGATGTAGTAGTTCTTCTTTCTCTCCATAAATCGCCGCACCATAATAGCGTCTCTTCCTCTTGATGTAATCTATTACGTACGATACCGAATATGTCGACGGTATACTTAACAGCTATGAATAAGATCCAGTATCCAGTGACCTTCCAATATTTCGCACCTCTTTTGCTCCGCTAAATCATGCAGTACTTTTCCCAGATCCTTGCATACTGCCCTCAATATCATCTTCATTTGTTTCTTCGGAAAAAATACTACGCGACACTTACAATCCCATGCCGTATGCATCAAGCTCTGATAATCTCTTATTCGACTCTCCTAGCTTTTGGTTAAACTAAAAGAATCAAACTGACCGTTTCCCTCGGTCAAACCTGTAGGAGTCCGCAGGAATAGGCGGAAGATTACCTTATCTTCTTTACTTAATTTCATCTTTTCGCCACAACTGCGCAGCACCCCGCACACCGGAACTATCTCCGTGAACATTCTCCAAAATCGGGGTAATTAACTCATCATTAAAAACATAGTGCGCAACCCTCTCCCGTCCTACAGAATAGAGCATTCCCACGTTGGAAAGTCCGCCCCCCAGTATAATCACGTCCGGATCCAGAATATTTATCACCATGGCCATAGCCCGGCCAAAACGATCAAGAAAACGCTGCATGATAGCTTCTGCCAACACATCGCCTTGTATTGCCAGTGCCACGATATCGCCAGCTACCAATGCACTGTCACCACCATGACGATGAAAATCAGCGGACAGACCGGGGCCGGAAATCAATGTTTCAACACAACCTCTGTGACCACAGTAACAATGCGGTCCATCCAGTTCCAAGATATTATGCCCCCACTCGCCACCAATATGCTGATGGCCTGAATGCAATTGCCCATTGAACACGATGCCTCCACCTACACCGGTACCCATGATCACGCCGAACACCACACCATAGCCTTTACCCGCACCATCCAGCGCTTCGCTCAAGGCAAAACAGTTGGCATCATTGGCAATGCGTAGCGGCCGATCCAATGCTGTTTGCAAATCTTCAAGCAGTGGCTGACCATTTAGGCAGTTGGTATTGGAATTTTTCATGCGGCCGGTTACCGCCGAAATAGCACCAGGAGTACCGATCCCAACCGAACAGGGCTTGCCGACTTCAGCTTCAAGATGCCCGACGAGTTGAATAAGCGTGTACAAAATAGCCTGATAGCCTTCCGATTGTCGCGTCTCCACGCGTTTTCTCAGTAACTCATTACCATCATGATCCAGTACCACGCCTTCTATCTTTGTACCGCCTAAATCAATACCGATTCGCATTGGTTAATCTCAAAGTCGTTTTTCCGGGCCATTTTTCTGAACTGTTTATTGCGAAGCAAAGAGAAGCTACTGAAAGGCATTTCAGAGATAAAGCAATAAATATAACATTATCTATTCCAGTAAAACTATGCCCCTTCATTTATAATCTTAATCGTCCTATATTTAAATTTTACTGCCTTAAGGATATCGAATGGTTAATTTATCTTCATCTATTAAGCTTATTTACGCCCAATCATTATTGGCACTTCTAGCCATCCCACTTACGGCGATAGCCAGTGAGCCTCCGGTTGTTGCCTCCTGCTGCCAGCAATCTGGCTCATCAAAACAATCATCCCATTCGCTCGAATTACCCGCCGAAGCCATCCAGAAACTGAAAATTGACGCTGGGTTTGGTTGGGGCATTTTTAGTGGCACCATTTACAATGGCAATGATAATTTTCACATCACACAATTGGTAGTCAGTATGACGCCCATCCACGATGACCACCATAGACACATGCATGCGAATATGTCACACGACCCCAAAATCCATCAGATTGATCTGGATCTACCACCTACATCGAAAGGCGCTTTATCCATGCCACTGGCGGGCGAAGATGCTCACGTCCATGACTTCAAATGGGAAATCATTAAGGTCATGGGTCATTTAACGCACTGATAGATGCCATGCAACAGTCCCTTAAAAATATCAAAAATATACTTATTTATACCTTTATTGTCTTACTGGTTTCACTGGCGTATTTTATTTACGCCTATTCGGTTCACCCGATTCCGGAAGAACGCGAAACTTTTCTCACTGAGATGGGCGAAGGCTTCGGGAAATTTGGCTTGGCACTATTGATATTTATTTATTTCCGTACCCTGTTGAAACTACTGTTGGGTCAGGGAAAATTAGCACAGCGTCTACTTCCGGACTATACCTCCCCAATTGATTCATCGCATCTTAACCGCTTATTGACCTGGATGAATCGCACGCATGTCTATGTTGGGATTGCGACCATCGCCATCATTCTGCTACACATTTCCATGATGGGATTCTCGAGATATAGTCATATTCTTTTTTTCCCCGCTTTATTGGCGCTGGTTATTTGGCAAGGATTCTTCGGTCTATTCCTAACTTGGCGTTACACCCCCGCTGAACTCAAGAAATTCTCTCACGGGGTTCATGCACAATTTGTTACAGGAATTGCGATTGGTATTCTCGCTGTTTTTGGGCACGTATTGATTGACGATTAGTATTGAATGTTGAACTGGCTGTAACTAACCTATTGCATCATATCCTACTTTCCAGGCATGAAGTTATAGGATATTTAACCTATAAAAAAAGTAGGTTTAACTCATGACACTTCCCAATCCATAGCATATAGTAAGAAAAAGTTGATAGGGGAGAATGGCAATTATGTATGCACTTCTTAGCAAAGATCATTTTAGGTTCTTTTTATACAGATTGCAGTAGAAAAAAGTACTTCTGTGAATTTATCAACCTGGTGCCAGTTCTGTTAACAACAGATCCGATCTTTAATCAAAGGAACTATATTGATATGTTATTCGAGAAATTTTCTCCTTTACATGAAACTAGGAATTCCAAATATTTTTTAGTTGCTTTAGCTTTGTTTCTAGCTGGATACGGAAATATCGCTCCGGTAATGGCATCTGGCAACGCTCCGACCGGCAACGTCATCATCATCGGCACAGCCATAGTAGGCCAAACACTAACGGCCGATACCAACACCATTGCCGACGAAGATGGTCTACCAGGTTCTTTCAATTATCAATGGCTACGCGATAGTGTAGCTATCGGCAGCATTACCGACAGCACTTACACTTTAGGCAATGGCGACATAGGCACGTTGATCAGTGTTCGAGTCAGCTATATTGATGGCAAAGGTCACGATGAAAGTTTAACCAGTCCACCGACAACCGCAGTTATTGATTCCAGCGATGTCGATCTGAAAGGTAAATTCGGCCCCCTCCACTCTTGGCCCATCATTCCTCTTGCCATGGTATTGACGCCAGATGGTCGGGTTTTTGTATATGGATCGAATACAGAAGGCGCACAAACCGGTAAATTACAATATGTGATTTGGGATCCGTCGTTCGGCATCGCTGACAACGCATTCACGACACTACCCAATACTACCGACACCGACATTTTCTGCGCTGGTCAAGCAATTGTCCCCGATACGGGCCATACCCTTCTGGTTGGCGGAGATGCTGCAATCAATGCAAAGCGAAACTATGCCAACGATAACGTTAATATTTTCGATCCGACAACCAATACGCTCACGCGTCAATCTCAAAGCATGGCATTTAAGCGCTGGTATGCCACCGCAGTGACACTGCCCAATGGAGAGCATGCGGTGTTGGGCGGTCGTAACGATAGAAACTATAAAGGATCTAAATCTAAACCACCTACCGTGGCCAGCTATTCACCGACACCTGAGGTACGTGCAACAGACGGCAGTTGGCGTACACTTAGTTCGGCAACCAGCGATGATGCTTACGGAGTAACGTGGAATGCTTGGTTCTATCCACGCGCTTGGGTAAATCCGCAAGGCAGTCTATTTATACTTACTCACCTTGGTACAATGTACAACTTGGACACATCAGGTACAGGCACCCTTACGTTGTACACGTCGAAGAAAGCAAAGACCGCGGCGGGTCGTTCTGACTTATCGAGTATTATGTTTGCTCCCGGTCGCATTCTTTCCCTTCGTAAGAACCGCGTGTCAGTCATCATCGACATCAATGGTACCGAGCCTGTTAGATCGGCAAGTGGTAATCTATCTGTGGATCGTCGATTCGGCAACACTACATTGCTCGCCGATGGTCAAGTTTGGGCCAACGGTGGTTCATCGACTGGCAATGATTTGGAAGGTGCAGCACTGGATTCCGAACTTTGGAATCCCAATACAAAAGTTTGGACAACCACGGCAAGTGCAGTCACGGCACGTCTTTATCACTCGGCATCACTTCTACTCCCCGATGGATCGGTAATCACCGGAGGTGGGGGTTCACCCGGACCACTGAAACAACTAAATGGTGAAATTTTTTACCCTCCCTACCTATTTAAGACGGATGGAAGTGGCGAATTTGCATCTCGCCCGGAGATCATTGATGCCCCAACCGCCATGCTTGCTTGGAATCAGGAATTCTCGGTCGAAGCAACTGAAAGTATCGTCAGAGCCACGCTGGTAAGGGTAGGAGCGGTTACACACGCATTTAATAACGAAACGCGTTTCTTTGACCTATCCATTCCGCAAACCGGCAATATTGTAACGTTGCGCACTCCCCTGTCGGCCAATGTCGCGCCTCCTGGATACTATCTATTGTTCATATGGAATGCTGCTGGAACGCCTTCAGTCGCCAGGTTTATCCAAATTGGTTAAGAATGTCGAAGTGCCGCGATCAGGCAAATAATACCTGTACGCAGTGTGCACGCAGGTATTTAGTCTTTTTTGATAGGAATGACTTCATCGACCAATTCATTTTCATCGTATTTCACCAAATAAGCCATTTCGTCTCCACTGAATGTTATTTCGGTGGGTATGCCAACAAGTTCCCATAACCCTAACGTAACGACATCGGCTGCACCGTGAAAAACGGCTCGACCTACCTTGGCACCAGTGCTATAGCCTTGCACAAACTTAAAGATCTCAAATTTCTTATCATTCTTATATTCGCTAATAATAGGTGCGCCATATTCTGCAATCAATGCCGTCCTTGGCACGCCCACTTCAAATAAACTAATATCTTTTTTAACCGGCTGTTTCGCTGCCATAAAAACAGAACACCCAGAAATCGAGATCGCCAATAAAGCCAGCAATAATTTAGGAAGTATGAATCGTTCTAAAATAAACATAGTATCGTAATGTAATTACCCAATCCACGACGACGAGGATGAAATGAATCAGTCATTGACAGAGAAACGGGATATTCCGTGACGTACCAAGTACGCTGCACAAAAAGCTTTTTGAATTTGATTGTTTCGAACCTTAGCTGGTAGGCGCGATTGGATTCGAACCAACGACCCCCACCATGTCAAGGTGGTGCTCTAACCAACTGAGCTACGCGCCTGGGAAGAGCGGATTCTAACTGAAACAGCTAGCCGGTACAATTCATATATGCGCTTGCCGCTAAAATTATGATGAATTGAATCATTCAGATTCAATCACAATTTATTCCAAACAATCCGCATTATTTCTCAAACTACGCCGCGCATAGTAGGCAAAACCCACTGCGCTGCGCTGCGCGCGCAAAATCCAGTCATGCGCCTCTCGCGCTAATTTAGGCTCAATCGGTTGGATCTTGCCAGTGGCGGCGGCCAGCAAATGCATACGCGCCGCCCGCTCAAAAGCAATGGATAACATACATGCTTCTTCGATACTCGAACATGCCACCAGCAACCCATGATGCGCCAACAATAAAGCTCGTTTGCTACCGATAGTCTTGGAAATCAACTCCCCTTCTTCATTGCCTACGGGAATACCGGGCCATTTGGACAGAAAAGCCACATCGTCATACAGCACGCAATTGTCCATATGCGAGATTTCCAGCGGCACTTCCAACATGCTCAGCGCTGCCGTATGCACGGCATGAGTATGAATAATGCACTGCACATCCGGTCTGGCTCGATACAACCATGAATGAAAACGATTAGCCGGATTCGCCATGCCATCGCCTTGCAACACTTCCAAATCCTCGTTGACGAGCAATAAATTGCTCACGCGGGCTTCATCAAAACCAAAACCCAGTCTTTGCGTCAAGTAAGTCCCCGGCTTTTCGCCACGCGCCGTAATTTGCCCCGCCAACCCAGAATCGTGTCCATTTTCAAATAAAATGCGGCAAGTCAGCGCCAATTTCTGCGCCTGATTGTACTCGGCTCCTTGCAGATGCTTGTCCATCTGCACAAAGGATTGTTGGATCAGTTGTTCTTTGTCCAAATTAAAAGTGTTGTTGGTCATATTCTCTCACTGAATGATATTGATTGTAGATAATAGGAAACACGAGTAGCGATAACGTTCATTCATCCTGACTGGACATCAGCCGTTCAATCTCGCGTCGGTCACGTTTGGTGGGCCGACCTTTTGATGAAAAAACGGGTTGCGGTTGTGCTTTCATACGTGCGGCAAGTATTTCGCGCTGCTGACGACTTTCATCCGTTTCATTATAAAGCAGTTGCGCCTGAGTGGCAGAACCCCGTGTATTGGATAACGCCAGCACTTTAATCACATATTGCACATGACCGATCCGGATGGTGAGCATATCCCCTACCGTCACCACTTTGGCAGGTTTTACCCGCTGCTCATTCAAAGTAACCCGGCCACGCTCGACCGCATCGGCTGCCAGCGAACGTGTTTTAAAAAAACGAGCCGCAAACAGCCATTTATCGATTCGATATTTTTCTACACTGCCATTGGTTTCCATCTCACAACGATTCCGTTATTGTTGTTTCTACCGCAATTCGGTTTTTTAAGGTTTTATGCACCGGGCATTGATTGGCGATTTCCAATAATCGGGTACGCTGTTTTTCATCCAGATTGCCTTTTAATTGAATCTTCCGGATAATTTTATCAGCCATTGGCGTAGATTTATCGCAATCGACACAATCCTCCGCATGAATGCGACGGTGATGCAATAAGACTTTGATTTCCTGCAAATCGATCTGCTTGTGATTGGCATACATACGCAGCGTCATCGACGTACAACTACCCAGTGCGGCCAACAACAACTCATAAGGATTAAATCCAAGATCCGCCCCTCCCATCGCAATTGGCTCGTCGCCGATCAAGCGATGATGTTGCGTTAAAATCTCGCGCGTAAATTTTTTGTCCAGCTCGCGCACCATCACACTACCGGGTTCAACAGTGAGTATTTCCGATACTTCCGGTTTAATCGGAATGCGTTCGGTTTTCAGATAGCGACTGACCCAAGCGGATAACACCTCGGCCACATATTGAGAATCTTCCGGATTGGATAACAGATGATCGGCCTGATCGAGCGACACGAAACTCTTGGGATGCTTCGCAGCGGTGTATATCCGCGCCGCTTCTTCAATCGAAACCACTTGATCCACCGGCGAGTGAAATACCAGCAAAGCCTTTTTCAGCGACTGAATATGCGTAATCGAATTGTATTTCTCCAGATCATCAATAAATTGGCGCTGAATATTAAAACTTCTCCCACCCAATTCGACTTGCACAAATGATTGATGCTGTAATGCATGATAAGAATCAGCAAACAGGTATTTGATATGCGCTGCGGTTGCGGGGGCGCCAATCGTCACCACCGCTTTCACACAAGCCAAATCCTGCGCTACCGCCAATACTGCTGAACCGCCCAAACTATGCCCGATTAACAAAGTGGGAGGAGCATACTGCTGCTCAAGGTAATTGGCCGCCGCCATTAAATCCTGCAAATTGGACGAAAAATTGGTACTGGAGAAATCGCCTTTGCTATTTCCCAGGCCGGTAAAATCAAAGCGCAACACGGCAATCCCCAGATCCGCCAAAGCGCGCGCAATCCGTGCTGCCGCCAAATTATCCTTAGAACAGGTAAAACAGTGGGCAAATAGCGCGTATGTCTTGATCGCGCCAGAAGGCATTTCCAGCAAACCGGATAGCGATTCGCTTTGTGGATTGCTAAATGTAACTTCAATTCTTGGCATGGACTATGGATTCCTTCAGCACAAATCTTGCACCGCTCCTTCAGCGGAAGTTATTTCAGAATATACCCAAAAAATATTTTACAAACCTATCGTTTATTGCAAAGGTACAATCTAGCTAAATTTTGCAGAAATAAAACGAAGTTCGGTTACCGCAAGGTCGTAGCATTATGGCTCAACACTCAACACCCGACGAATTTCATCGGTCTTGAAACCCAGTGCCATCGGACGACGCACTTGCGGCAAAGCCACCACATCGTACAATTCCTCCACCACGCCTTCCATGCGCAACCAATGCACCGCATCGCCAGTGCGCAGATCAATCACCTGCACCCCGCAACGCGCTTCGGCATTGCGCGATTTCAGGTTGGCGTCCAGCGCCAGTCCACTGAAGGTTTTGTTTTCGCGTGGCTTGGACAAACCCACCAGCGCGAAATTGCCATGAAAACTCAAACCGCGCATATAACCAGGACAAAAACACAGCGATTCAAAACGACCTGTGTTCAGATCAACATGACCAAAATCCCCCGTACCGGAATTCAGTAACCACAATTTTCCGTTATACCAACGCGGCGAATGCGGCATGGACAAACCGGTGCAAACGATTTCATTGCGATTCACATCAATGACAATCCCGCCATCGGTGCGGTGCTCGCGCCAGCCGTCAGCCACATCGGATTGGCTCACCGCAGTTACATAAGCCGGTTGGCCGTCTTTCATCGCCAAGCCGTTCAGGTGACAGCGATCCTCAGCTGCCAATTTACTGATAAAAGGAGGCTGCCATAACGGCTTGAAACTATGCGTTTCGCTCAACGTCGCCAAACAACCAAACAGCGTATTCACAAATACCAATCGACCGTTGCTATCCACCGCCATATCGTGCACATCCAAATCGCCGGTGGTATAACCCATTTGCGGCACATACAATCGATCAAAACCATCCTGTTGCTGCCCGGCTTCAAATACATTCTCAAAACGCCAAACCTGATACAAACTGCTCATGTACAAACCATTCGGTGTCGCACACAGCCCCATGCAGCGATTAAAACTGCGCTCAAACACGGAAAGCCCGCTATCAGGCTTCAGTCCGATAAAATACAACTTACCGATTTGATAAGTCGTCAGCGCGATAGACAGCTTTTGCTCGGCCAGCCACGACAGCAATTGGCGCGAGGTGGAAATTTCAAGTGTCGGTGTAGCCGTGGTTTCGTTACTATCCATTGAGATCCCGATTCTAAAATTATAATTTGAGTACAAACATCAGTAGTGCAATTAACAAGACGTTGAAGAACCTATTCGAGGCAGCCAATGCAAGAAAAACCGGCGGAAAAACGCAATTTATACTTAAGAAATGAGCATGTTGAGCCTGCTTATAATCCGCAGCGGCAAAGTAGGTAGTTTTTCAACACCTGCCTCTATTAAACCGCCAAACCAAAATCCGTCGTCACATCCACTCCAACCAGCAACGCCGCTGCACCACCGCTCTCTGTATAGATGTGATTTCCATCGCTATCGAAACCGACATCCTTCCAGCCGCTGCTGAGCCCGACAATATGATCGCCCGCGTCGCCCTTCACTCTCAACACATTGGAGGTATCCG
>JAMXAE010000083.1 GCA_024281695.1 Nitrosomonas sp.
TGTGGCACGTTACCCGCATGAAAATATCATTTATGGTGATGGACGGTGCAGGCTGGCACAAAAGCCAAACCATGAAATTGGCAGAGAATATGCGAATCCTGTTTCTGCCACCTTATTCGCCAGAACTCAATCTGCAGGAACATGTGTAGGATGAATTGCGGGAAAAGTTCTTTCATAACCTTGCTTTCGATATAGTCTGGATGCGCTTGAGATACATCTGGAAAGCGCGCTAAAAATGAATTAAACCAGGAAACTATGCGCAGTATTGCCGGATGAGATTGGATTATTAATGCTGTTTTAAAATAGAATTGGAATAAGTGAGCGTGAGAAAAATCACAGGCAGAATTTGGATATAGAGGTATATTCTCTTTCTGTTTTCATCTTCAAAGGTACTCAGTAGATATTATATTAGACTCAGATTGTCACAATCTTTTTGGTGATTGAGGCCAGAGTGTAAAAGAGGTAATGATACTTTACTGAGGGAAATATTTTGCATTTGAGCTGAGGATTGTGGCGAATGATTTTATGACGAGGCCCTTTAATCCCTATTGCTTGCAATAGGGATTTTTTTTGAGTTTTTAATCAATCACCAGCAAAGGTGTAACTGTAAGGTGTTGAGTGATCATATTTGCTGCTTGTTTTGCAAGGATTTGATCTGAATAGGGACCTGCATGAATTTTATATAACCCATTGTTCTTTTTAATGCTGACAGCATCGTTCAGCCCCGGAAGCTTCTTGCGTATTTGCGTGAGAAAATTATGAGCATTATCCGGCGAACCAAATGCCCCCAGTTGTAGATAAATCATATTTGCTTCTGCATTCATATCCGTAATTGTTGTGGCTGTGGTAGATGGTTTGGAGATAGCCATTTGGGTGGAGTCATCACGAGGCAATATACTTTCGATTTCAACATGACCACTGCCACCCCCTAGAATTCCCAATTTATAAGCCGCTGTATAAGAAAGGTCGATTAGTCGGTCGGATAAAAATGGTCCGCGATCATTGAGACGTACAATAATAGATTTACCATTCTCCAGATTGGTTACTCGGACATAACTGGGTAACGGTAAAGTAGGGTGAGCCGCAGTCATGGCGTACATATCATAGACTTCTCCTGATGCCGTATTGCTTCCATGATAGCGGCGGCCATACCATGAAGCGACTCCTTGTTTTTTATATGGACCAAGCTCAGTCATTGGTTTGAAATATTTTCCCAGCGCGACGTAGGGCTTCATATTGGCTAAGCGTAAGGGTTCGGCCTTGGGTTCGGCATCCGGAATAAGATGTAGATCAGCGGGGGGATTGTCGCTCGGACCATCGTCCAGATAATAGCCCCCTCCTTTCCGGGTAGTTGGGTTAGAGCTTAAACCTAAGAAACCAGAATTTGATTTCGTTATTGAGGAAATAGATGGGTGCGGTTGTTTTAATTGGTTACTGTGCTGAGGAGTGCTGCTACAGGCTGTTAGCATTATAATCATCAATACAACAGCGAACTCGTTAACTGATGTCGCTGCTATAGACAAATATTTATGTGCTTTCGAGAGTGCTGGGAAAGTGTTTGTCATGTTTTTATGAGTTTAGGATGTGTTTGAATGCTCATCAAAATACCAAAGCCGAGTAACATTGTCACCATTGATGTGCCACCATAACTAATGAGTGGAAGCGGAACACCGACTACCGGAAGGATACCACTAACCATTCCCATATTAACGAAGATGTAAGTGGAAAAAGTTAGCGTAATTGAACCTGCAATTAATCGCGTAAACTGAGTTGATGCATTGGCAGTAATGACTATGCAACGTCCGATGACTGTCAGATATAGCAGCAGCAGGAGGGTATTACCGATTAATCCGAATTCCTCAGAGAAAACTGCAAAGATAAAGTCGGTGCTTTGTTCTGGTAAAAAATCCAGCTGGGTTTGGGTGCCATTTTGCCATCCCTTGCCGACGACTCCACCGGAACCAATAGCGATAGATGATTGAATGGTATGATAACCAGTACCCAATGGATCTTGGGTAGGATCAAACAATGTCATAATACGTTGGCGTTGATAATCGTGCATGGCTGACCACAATATGGGCAAGCTGGCCGCTGCTGCTATCACTAATCCAATAATTATGCGCCATGATAGCCCAGCTAGAAATAATACATAAAAACCGCTAGCTGCAATCAATAGTGCAGTTCCTAAATCAGGTTGGCGCAAGATTAGCAAAACTGGAAATAGTAACAATAATGTTGCTCCAACATAGTCCCTCAAACGTAAAGTAATTTCGTGTTTATCGAAATACCAGGCCATCATAAGAGGTAATGCAATTTTCATTAACTCGGATGGCTGAATTCTGGTTACTCCAATATCAAGCCAGCGCCTGGCGCCGTTATTGATTTCACCAAATAGTGCCACGCCCACTAATAAGGCAAAACCGAGCAAGTATAAGGGTAATGCAAGTCGCATGATTTGTTGCAATGGGATATTCGCGACTACCCACATAATGACTAAGGCGATCAGCATGTTGATCATTTGGTGACTGACTTTACTAATATTCGCTCCGGCAGCACTATAGAGTACAGCCAATCCTACTAACATCAAGGCTAGAATTCCAATGAGTAGCAGGCCATCAATGTAACGAGTCAAATAGTACCAAATTTTTCTAAATTCAATCATCGGCTTGGTTAAGTTTTAAGCGATTAGGGAATCATAGTGTCATAGATTCACCGTATTCCTAGAGATGATCATGATTATGCTCCTCAGTGGTTTCGGTGAATTGTACAATAGTAGATTCAGCTGGTTTTTCTAATAGAAAATAATCAAATACCTGTCGTGCAATCGGTGCTGCAGTCGAACCGCCAGTGCCAGTATTTTCAACTAAGACTGCCAAGGCAATTTTAGGGTCTTCGGCAGGGGCATAAGCGATAAACATGGCATGATCACGATGACGCTCATTAATGGATTTTTCATTATAGCGCTCCCCTTGTTTGATGCCGATTACTTGTGATGTACCTGTCTTGCCGGCAAAAGTATAGGCTGCATTAATACTTGCTTTGGCTGCAGTGCCGCCAGGTCGAGTGACATCTACCAATGCACTTTTAACAATATCAAGATGGTGTGGTTTTAAATTGAGGGTATTGAGCAATTTTGCCGGAATATTTTCTATTTCACCTGTCTGACTATTTTGTATTTTTTTGACCAGATGCGGGAGATAAACCTTCCCGTTATTTGCGATGATCATGGTGGCGACAGCGAGTTGTAGCGGTGTGGCTAGATTGTAGCCTTGGCCAATGGAGACAGAAATCGTATCTCCCGCATACCATTTTTGATTATATTGCCGCATTTTCCATGCAGACGATGGCAGAAGTCCGGAGACTTCACCTTCGATATCAATGCCTGTTTTTTTTCCTAATCCAAATTGACTGATAAAACTGTGAATGTTATCGATGCCGAGATCGTTGGCGAGACTGTAATAGTAGGTATCACATGAGACAACAAGGGATTTATGCAAATTCACTCTGCCATGACCGCCTGGTTTCCAGTCGCGATAGCGTCGATCAACACCCGGAAGTGAGAAATATCCAGGGTCGCTCATACTATATTCCGGTGTTCTTTTACCCAGTTCCAGTGCTGCTAATGCCATGAAAGGCTTAAAAGTTGATCCGGGTGGATAAACGCCTCTCAGTGCGCGGTTATTAAGTGGTCGATCGATGGAATTATTCAGTAGATTCCAGTTTTCCTGATCAATACCACCGATGAAAAGATTGTTGTCATAGCCGGGTTTGCTGACAAATGCAAGAATCTCTCCGTTATTGGGATCCAAAGCTACCAATGCGCCACGATGGTCACCAAATGCTTTTTCCGCGGCTTCTTGCAATCCGAGATCAAGTGAAAGAATTAAGTTATTACCTGGAGTAGGAGGGGTACGTGATAAAACCCTAATGGAGCGACCTGCCGCATCGGTTTCCACTTCTTCAAAACCTGCGATGCCATGTAATTGTTTCTCATAGCTCTGTTCAATACCAACTTTGCCGATATGATGAGAACCACGATAATTATTGAGTTCTCCAGCGTGTTCAAGTTGTTCGAGGTCTTTATCGTTGATGCGGCTAATATAACCGACCACATGGGACACGATCTCTTTTTCAGGGTATTGCCGAAATACGCGCGCCTTGATCTCTACGCCAGGAAAACGGTAGCGGTTCACTGCAAAGCTTGCAATCTCCTCGTCAGTTAGTCGACTACGAATCGGTAAACTTTTAAAACGTTTGCTCTCCTTCATCAACTTCTTAAATCGTTGGCGATCAGTGGGAGTTATTTCAATGATGTTGGAAAGTTCATCCAGAGTCGCTTCAAGATCGGAAAATTTGCTGGGAACAATTTCCAGCGTGTAAGCTGAATAGTTCTGCGCCAATGCTTTTCCATTACGATCATAAATCAAACCTCGGTTGGGAATGAGCGGCAAAATGGAAATGCGATTGGCTTCCGCAAGAGTGTGGTAATGTTCTTGTTGAGTAACCTGTAAATAATAGAAGCGAGCATAAAGTACCAAGAAAAGTATTAGAATAAATCCAATGCTGACAGCAAGTCGCGTGCGAAATTTATGCAATTCGATGGGATGATTTCGTAATTCTACGTTATGCTTCATAGTGCATTTGGGTCTGGTTTTTGCTTAAGAGGTGTATTTAATAGAAGAGAGATAGGTGCCCACAACAAAGTACCGGTCGCGCTGGCAAAGAAATATGACCATCCCGGTAAATGAGAGCCACTCGATACGGCAACTAAAATGAGAGTGGTTTGCATCATTAATAATATGAGAGCAATCTGAGGCGCTTGTTGCATTAAACCGAATAAACGTAATCGCCGCCCAAAGATCAAAGTGAGATAAATCATCACACAGTAAGCTAAGGCATGCTGTCCTAATATGCTCGTATTACCAACATCCATCATTAGTCCCATGCCAAAAGCGATGCTCATTCTCATTTTATGGGGATAATTAATGCTCCAATAGATGATTGTGATGGCTACGAAATCAGGGCGGAAAACTAATAGATCTCCTTGTAACGGTAATAAATTCAGGATGAGTGCTAGCGCCAGACTTAACGCAATATAACCATAACTGGCAGGTATAAAAACTTCTTGCCTGAAGTAATTATTTTCATTTGAATTTCTATCTTTAATTCTTTTTTGATTCAATTTTGGGTGTCTCTATAGAGTCATGAGCAACGGACTGCACCAGGGATAGGACTAAAACCTGCCGGTTTCGATCTACGCCCGCAATGGGTGTGCCGATAATTTGTGCAAAATCATCCGTAGGGTCTCGCTCGATTCTAAGAACAGTCGCAACCGGTATACCGAGTGGGTATACTCCACCGATACCGGAAGTGACTAACAAATCACCTTGCTGAATATCTGTGTTCACCGATAAATAGCGTAATTCCAATTCATTGTTTTTGCCAGTTCCTGAAATAACTGAACGTAAGCTGTTGCGCGCAACTTGCACTGGAACAGAATGATCTTTGTCAGTGAGTAGGGTAACTTCAGACGACCACGGATATAGTCGAGTAATTTGCCCAACAATACCTTTATCGTCAATCACAGCTTGGCCTAGTTGAATGTGATGTTGACTACCTTTATTTAAGGTAATTTTATGATTGAATGGGTCACGTGGGGTATATAGAATTTCGGCTAATACCGCTTTAGTTTTTGTCTGAGTTTCAATTTGCCGCACAGCGCCAAGCAGCTCACGTAACTGTGCATTTTCAGCTGCCAGTGAATGCAATTTTAGGAGTTGTTCCTGATTTTTTAGATACTGCTCCCTCAATTTGATGTTTTCTTCTAGCAGATAGAAGCTGGCAATGAACTCCTCTATCTGATCATAGATATTGGTTGGGATATAAGCAATTTTTTGGAATGGGAAAATAACTACGCCAATTGCCTGACGCAGCTCAGGAAAATATTTGAAACGCAAATCTTCAGCAATAAGTAAACAGGATAGAAATGCGAATACAAATAGCCGTACAAACGGACCTGGCCCATGTCTGAAAAACTGAGGAGCTGTTTTCATTACGTCCAGTATAGAGTCTAGCTTTATTTATAATTCAGTATATAAAAGAGAATAATTAATGGCGGTATTATCTTATTTAGTCACGAGCAAAAATACCAATAGACCGATCCATATTTTCCAGGGCGACACCTGCTCCGCGAACCACGCAAGTCAAAGGATCATCGGCAACAATGACCGATAAACCGGTTTCTTCCATTAATAAGCGATCGATGTCTCGTAATAAAGCCCCGCCTCCGGTCATGACCATTCCTTTGTCTGCGATATCTGATCCTAGTTCTGGAGGCGTGTGCTCCAGTGCAGATTTAACAGCGCTGACAATACTATTAAGCGGTTCTGTGAGGGCTTCTAGAATCTCATTGCTGGAAATGGTGAAACTGCGCGGTATTCCCTCGGCAAGATTGCGACCTTTCACTTCAATTTCTCGAACTTCGGAACCTGGAAAAGCCGAGCCGATTTCTTTTTTAATGATTTCTGCTGTGGGTTCGCCAATTAACATGCCATAATTGCGGCGGATATAATTAATAATCGCTTCATCAAACTTATCACCACCGACGCGTACGGAATTTGAATAAACGATACCACCTAATGAAATAACACCTACTTCAGTGGTACCGCCGCCAATATCGACCACCATAGAACCGGTTGGCGACTCGACTGGAAGATCAGCCCCTAAAGCAGCAGCCATGGGTTCTTCAATTAATTCAACTTTGCGTGCACCAGCACCATAGGCAGCTTCTCGGATGGCACGACGTTCCACTTGTGTGGAGCCGTAGGGTACACAAATTACTATGCGTGGATTGGCTGAAAACAGGCGAGGAGGGTTTACTTTTCTGATAAACATCTTGAGCATTTGCTCAGTTACAGTGAAGTCAGCGATAACGCCATCCTTCATGGGGCGAATGGCGGTGATGTTGCCGGGAGTACGGCCTAGCATCTGCTTGGCGGCGAGACCTACTTGCTGAATCATTTTTTTGCCGTTGGCACCGCTTTCTTCGCGGATTGCTACTACAGATGGTTCGTCTAATACGATACCTTGGCCGTGGACATAAATGAGCGTATTAGCTGTGCCCAGATCAATCGCCATATCTGTTGAGAAATAGCTTCCAAGAATATTGTTGTTCAGAAAATTAAACATAGTGGCAGAATCCGTTATTAATAATTATGATGAGAGCGAATAATAAATAAAACCATCAAAAAATAATACGCCAGTTAAACGGGGCATGATACCCTAATACTTATTTGAATATAAGGCTACCGATTTAAAATGACTTTGACTGTTAATGATGTAAAACGTATTGCTGATCTTGCTTATATTGAGATTGATCAAGGCGAAGCAGAAGCAACTTTGACTCAGTTATCCGGTATTTTCAATCTAATTGAAACCATGCAAGCAGTTGACACATCAACAGTGGAACCCATGTCTCATGCCCAAAGTGTGGTACAACGCTTGCGTGAAGATGAGGTAACTGAAATAGATCAGCGTGAATTATGTCAATCGATAGCGCCACAAGTTGAGGCTGGTCTCTATCTTGTTCCTCAAGTAATTGAGTAAATTAATTAATACTTACAACAAGGTAATCGGAAGAATTACTTTAAAGCTCAAAAACAATAATTATTATACGCAACATTTTATATTTCTCTATTAGTAAATGTCATGTTTAATGCCAGTCTTAAGCAGCTCTCCATTCAGCTTACCGAAAAAAAGATTTCAAGTACTGAACTGACGACCGAATTTCTCAAACGTATTAAAAAGCTTAATTCCGAATACAACGCTTTTATTACTGTCAATGAAGAAATGAGTCTTGCTCAGGCGCAATCTGCAGATAAAATGATTGCTGCGGGTCAGGCCAATCCATTGACAGGTGTTCCCATTGCTCAAAAAGATATTTTCTGTGCCAAAGGCTGGTTGACAACTTGTGGCTCAAAAATGCTATCGAATTTTGTCTCGCCTTACGATGCCGGAGTCATTGAACGTTTCAATCAGGTGGGGGCCATCAATATTGGCAAAACCAATATGGATGAATTTGCCATGGGGTCAAGTAATGAAACATCCTATTACGGACGGGTAAAAAATCCTTGGGATATTTCAGCAGTGCCGGGAGGCAGTTCAGGTGGCGCTGCGAGTGCTGTTGCAGCGCGACTGGCACCTGCAGCAACTGGTACAGATACCGGAGGCTCTATACGTCAGCCGGCTGCATTGTGTGGAATCTCAGGGATTAAACCGACTTACGGACTAGTATCTCGCTATGGCATGATTGCTTTTGCCTCTAGTCTGGATCAAGGTGGACCCATGGCCAAATCAGCGGAAGATCTGGCGCTGATGCTGAATGTTATGGTTGGGTTCGATCCACGTGACTCAACCAGTTTGCATCGGGAAGTCGAGGATTATGCGCGAGATTTGGAAAAACCTTTGTCAGGTCTGCGTATCGGTCTGCCAAAAGAATATTTTGCCGAAGGTATGAGCAAGGATGTTGAGTGTGCCATAGAAAAAGCACTGGATGAGTATCGCAAACTGGGTGCCCAAACGGTCGAAATTTCGCTGCCAAACGCTTCATTGTCAATCCCGGTTTATTACGTATTGGCGCCTGCTGAGGCTTCCAGCAATTTATCCCGTTTTGATGGGGTGCGCTATGGCCATCGCGCTAAATCATATAGCGATCTAAGTGATATGTACCGTAAAAGTCGTGCCGAAGGCTTTGGCGCCGAAGTGAAACGGCGTATTTTGATCGGAACCTATGTTCTGTCGCATGGCTATTACGATGCTTATTACATTAAAGCGCAAAAGTTGCGTCGCCTGATTGCGCAGGATTTTACCCAAGCCTATCAGCAGTGCGACATTATCATGGGACCGACAACACCAACGGTGGCTTTCAATCTCGGAGAAAAAAGCGGCGATCCGATCCAGATGTATTTGTCGGACATCTATACCAGTGCAGCCAATCTGACCGGAATGCCGGCCATGTCGGTTCCTGTTGGTTTTGGTGATAAAAACCGACCGGTCGGCTTGCATATCATTGGTAATTATTTTATGGAAGCGCAGATGCTGAATGTGGCGCACCAATACCAAAGGGTAACTGATTGGCATCTGAAGTCTCCTGTTTAAATCAAACTTTAAATTCCTCAAAATATATCTCGTTGGAAAATTAATCATGCAGTGGGAAATCGTTATTGGTCTTGAAGTACATGCTCAACTTTCAACACGATCAAAAATCTTCTCGGGTGCTTCCACCGCCTATGGGGCAGTACCAAACACTCAAGCGTGTGTGATCGATTTGGCGCTGCCGGGTGTTTTGCCAGTACTCAATAGAGGTGCGGTTGAGCGGGCGATTAAGCTGGGTTTGTCCGTAGGGGCGAAAATCAACTCGCCTTCTATTTTTGCACGCAAAAATTACTTTTATCCTGATTTACCCAAAGGTTATCAAATTAGTCAGTTTGAGTTGCCGATAGTACAAGGTGGCCATATCCGGATTCAAGTTGACGGTGCTGAAAAAATTATCCACTTGACCCGCGCGCATCTGGAAGAAGATGCTGGCAAGTCCCTGCACGAAGATTTTCATGGTATGAGCGGTATTGATTTGAATCGAGCGGGCACGCCGCTACTGGAGATCGTCTCTGAACCCGATATGCGTAGCAGTGCGGAAGCAGTCGCATATGCGAAGACGCTGCATTCATTGGTGCGATGGATTGGGATTTGCGATGGCAATATGCAGGAAGGTTCGTTTCGTTGTGATGCGAATATATCGGTTCGCCCACAGGGGGCAGAAAAGCTTGGCACCCGCTGTGAAATTAAGAATCTGAATTCATTTCGTTTTCTGGAAAAGGCTATCGATTTTGAGACCAGAAGACAAATTGAAATACTCGAAGATGGAGGAATCATTCGGCAAGAAACTCGTCTTTACGATGCCAATAAAGATGAGACACGCACTATGCGAACCAAAGAAGATGCTAATGACTATCGCTATTTTCCCGATCCGGATTTACTGCCGTTAGAAATTCCGCAGACTTGGATCAATCAACTAAAAGCAACACTACCCGAATTACCCGAAATGCGACGTAACCGTTATGTGACAGAATTTGGTTTGTCAACTTATGATGCTGGTGTTTTAACCAGCACGAGAGAACTGGCAGATTACTTTGAAAGTACAGTTAAGCAGTTGCCTACACAAGCTAAGTTGTGTGCTAACTGGATCATGGGAGAAATCACCGGTCAACTGAATAAAGATGGCATTGAAGTTGTTGGCTGCCCTATTAAACCAATGCAACTGGCTACCCTGCTGTCACGTATCAGTGATGGTACGATATCTGGAAAAGCAGCTAAAGCAGTATTCGAGAATATGTGGCAGGGTGAGTTGGATCAGGATGTTGATGCCATCATTGAGGCTAAGGGATTGAAACAAATCTCTGATGATGGGGCTATTGAAAGATTGGTGGAGGAAGTACTGGCGGCTAATGCGCAACAAGTTGTTGATTATCGGAATGGTAAGGAAAAAGCCTTCAACTCACTGATCGGTCAGATCATGAAAGCTACTCAGGGCAAAGCTAATCCGGCCCAAGTAAATGCTATTTTGAAGAAGAAATTGATTAGATAAGGGCAGTATTTAGGTGCCGATAATTCTTAGATTAATGGAGGTGGAAATAAAACATTGAAGATTATGTGATTCTTAGTGATTATGCTGAATGCACCAACATCCAACTAATTTTTGTTCGAAAAATTTAACCAAAGATTTCTCAGCCTGTCCCGCCGTTTCCGTTACAAAGCCAGCCATGATCTCTTCAAACCAAAGCTTTTTGATTCTGACTCGTCGCTTTCATCACAAGATCCTCAACTCTGTAAAAATGCGCTGATAGATAGCAAGGTAAAATAATTACCCTATAAATTCTTAAGATTACTACAAGTCAGCTAAATAACGCTGACAAATACATGTTTCATTATTGCTTAGAGATCTTATTCTCTTTGTAAAATAGTCATCTCTCTTTGATTATTTATGCCCAGATCATGATTCAGGCAAATGGTTTAGATTGTGCTGCGGTTTTGTGCAATTCAAGCAACGTTAGAAGTCAGCATGACTGAGCAGTCGGGTATAAAGATACGCATACTGGTAGCAGAGAGCTTCGAACTCGTTCGTATTGGTTTGCGTTCGTTGTTTGAAAATCATGCTGCGATATACTTGGTTGCAGAAACCAACTGTATAGACGATTTGTACAATTTGGTTGTGCAGCATAAGCCAGATGTGATTCTTGTTGATTTACAGTTGAACAATGGTAATTGTATCGCGCATATTTCCCAATTGCTGGATGCTTGCCCACATAGTAAGGTGCTCGCTTTTTCCGATCGCACTAACGAGTATACTCATTTGCAAATGTTTCGTTCAGGAGCGATGGGTCTTATCAGTAAACGTCATTCATCGGAGCTGTTATTGAAGGCTATCTGTGCTATTTATGCAGGTCAAATTTGGTTTGATCGCCATATTACCAGACTGGCATATTACAATTTACTACCGGGAGGAGAAATATCATATCAATCAAAATTGACTAACGGTGAGCGCCATATTGCTTATCTTGCGTGCAAGGGTTTGTCGGCCAAAGAGATCAGTTTTCAGCTATCGATAACTGAGAAAACCGTGCGTAATCAATTATCAGTGATTTATAAGAAAATAGGTGTCAAAAAACAGATTGAGTTATGTTTGAAAGCTCCTCTGCATAATTACTTCAAGTAGTCCTACGTAGTCGGGATATCTCTCCCATAGAAAGCCGAGAAATGGCCCTGTTTTAGGGACAAATGACATCTACTTCTCAGAAAATAGATTTGTTAAAATGATTGTGCGCTAAATTAAATAGATAGCACTCATTGAGTGGGTTGTGAGTAATTGATCTATTTGTCAAATTCTAAATCTTAAAAAAGAGCTCTGATGTTCCCATGATGGCTCAAGTCAATGATTCAGACCCAACTGCGGTTTCATTCGATTTAAGTATAACTAAAGTATGTTTGAGCAACCTAACACCAAAATACGCATTCTGGTAGCCGAGAGTTTTGAGCTTGTTCGCATTGGATTGCGGGCATTATTTAAGAATCACTCTATGATACGGTTAGTTGCGGAAACTAATTGTATAGAAGATTTGTACGATTTGGTCGTGCAGCATAAGCCAGATGTGATTCTTGTTGATCTGTTGCTAGACAATGGAAATTGTATTGAGCATATTTCCAGATTGCTGCATTCATGCCCGCAAAGTAAAGTACTGGCCTTTTCCCATCACAATAATGAATGTATTTATTTGCAAGCTTTCCGTTCAGGAGCCATGGGTATTATCAGTAAACATCATTCTTCAGAATTACTACTGAAAGCCATCTACGCTATTTATGCTGGCCAAATATGGTTTGATCGCCATATCACCAAATTACTATGGCAGGCACAGTTTAACCCTAATCTATCACTAGAAATACAAGCCGATGTCGGGATATCGCATCAGCCAAGCTTAACGAATGGCGAACGTCATATTGCCTATCTTGCCTGCAAGGGCTTGTCAGCCAAAGAAATCAGTTTGCAACTATCGGTGACTGAAAAAACTGTACGTAATCAACTATCAATGATTTATAAGAAGATAGGCGTCAAGAAACAAATTGAGTTATGCCTGAAAGCTCCTCTGCATAATTATTTCAAGGAATCCTACACAATCGGGATATCTTTCCCGGAAGATGATCAAAAATAGCTGCATTTTAGGGACAAATGACATCTATTTATCGGAAGATGGGTTTGTTAGAATTATCCTCTGTAAATTAAATAGATAGTAAACACCGCAAGAGCAGATTTCAAGAATTTGCATTCTATTGATTTATCAAGTCGTGAGCTTCAAGAAAATTTCCTGCATTCACTAT
>JAMXAE010000084.1 GCA_024281695.1 Nitrosomonas sp.
TCGATCGAATCCAACTGCGTCTGCCCGTCCGGCAACGTCGCCGGAATGCCGTCGACGCGCATCTGAATACCGCGCACTCCGAACGGCGAGCGCGCGCCAAACCCGCGAATCGCAATACGCAAATCCTGCGTGAAGTTGAACTGATTCTGAAAAAATACCCCCGGCGTGCCGCGCGCGAACTCATCCAACGTCGCACCGGGCTGAAAATTCTGCTGCGGGTAGCGCGTGATCTGTGTGACGCTGTTCGGAATCTGCTCCGGCGAGCGCTCGCTGCGCGTGGCGGTGATGTTAATCGGGTTTAGGATGATGGATGGCGCGGTTTTAGATTCCTGTGCCCAGGCGGGTAAAGCAATTGCAGTGCAACCGATCAAAATCATTAAAAAATGAATCACAGTACGCATGCAGGAAAAACAGCCAGAACAAAAAATCGCAGCAGAAATAACAAACATGCGTGCAAGTGTATCACTCGAATCACCGGCATCAAATTGCAGGGTGCTTACTGACTGGTAGCTGGTCAATTTTTGCCGATTGCTAACGATATGAGAAATTTGTAGCAATCTGCTACAATTAACAATCACTTTGATTAATGGAGTCAAATGATGGCAAAAGCAGCTTCTCCGATCCGCTTGCAAGATGAGTTAATGCAAGCCGCCGCGTTGACCGCCGAGCGGTTTCACCGCAGCACAGCGGAACAAATTGAATATTGGGCGGAAATGGGGCGCAATGTCGACCACATGCTGAACCCGGATGACTTGCTGGCGATCTCGGCGGGATTGGCAAAAATTACTGTCGAGCCGGTTAGCAGCGAGCCGGTTGATCCTATCGGCATATTTCAATCGCTCGAAGACGATCGCGCCAGCGGTATTTTGCCGCAAACGGTGAGCGGCAGCGTGCTCAAATACCAAGCCTCCTTAGCACACCTTGGCTACCTGGAACAAATTCACCCCGATGGCCGCATTCAAACGGGGAAATTTCAGGGCGGTGAGTTCATCGCGATTGATGCATCGCAGCTTTGAACAAGAAAAAACAACTGTGGCTGCTGGCCGGAGGCAACGGCGCGGGCAAAAGCACTTTCTACTGTGCCCGCCTCGCGCCCAGCGGCTTATCGTTTGTGAATGCGGATATCCTGGCCAAGCTGCTGTATCCGCAAGCGCCGGAAGCGCACAGCTATCATGCCGCCAAACTGGCCGAGCACCTGCGCCTGCAACTGCTGCGGCAAGGCCGCAATTTTTGTTTTGAAACCGTGTTCTCGCACCCGTCGAAAATCGATTTTGTTGCACAAGCCAAAACGCTCGGTTATGAAATCATTCTAGTGTTCATTCACCTATGCGACCCAGCGCTCAACCAGGCACGTATCGCGCAGCGTGTCAGCGAAGGCGGTCACAACGTTCCGCCCGATAAAGTCATCAACCGGATACCCAGAACGCTCAAACTAATCAAAAAGACGCTACCGCTGTGCGATTACGCGTACATCCTCGACAATTCTCGTGCGGGCAATCCATTTCAGCAACTGGCCATGATTCGCGAGGGACAGATCATATTCCGGCATAACGTTATGCCTGATTGGTGTAGGGAATTGCTGCTAGATTACTGATTAAAGGAATAGAATCTCAAAAAAGGAGGCTATGATTAATGCATGAGGAAGTGAATGAATGGACTGGCGATGTCTTGCAACGCAAGAAATATGCGGATTTTCTTACGCAATACCTGATTGCTAAAAAAGATCCATTCGTAATCAATATCAATGCACCTTGGGGATCCGGAAAAACCTTTTTCATTGAACATTGGTGCGAAGATTTAAAGAAGGAGTATCCATGCGTGCTGTTTAATGCATGGGAAAATGATTTTTCCAATGATCCTTTATTATCTGTTATTTCCCATATCAAAGAATCATTGCAATCCTACTTGTCAGTTTCTGATAAAGAAGATGAGGCAATAAAATCGGGACTATTCAGCATCGGTCGACTCATCAAGAGCGTTATTCCTATTCTGGCAAAAGCGGCTGCTTCAAAAGCAATCGGAGAGTCGGGATATAAAGAAATTAGCGACTTTATGACTGAGAAAGATGAAGAATCGGTTACTGCTATTGTTGGAAAGGTCACAGAAGAGTTAGTTGAAAATAACAAAGCGGCAAAAGATGCTATTAAAAATTTCCAAATTTCTTTGGCAGATTTGATCGAAAAGCTAACTTGCGACCAAGGCCATCTGAAAAAGCCACTATTCATTTTTATTGATGAGCTTGATCGATGCCGCCCACTGTATGCAATCGAATTATTAGAAAGAATAAAACATTTGTTCGGCGTACCAGGGATTGTTTTTGTTATCGCGACGGATACCGAGCAGCTGAAGCACTCCGTCAATGCAATTTACGGTAGCGGATTTGATTCAAATATTTATTTAAGAAGATTCTTTGACCAGAGTTATACGCTTTCTTTGCCTGATTATATTGAATACGCCAAGTTATTATTCCAAGAATTTGATTCTGATTTGGTCAATAGATTCGCTCAAATTGATATCTCTGCATCAGGTGATGAAAGAAGTTATTGGTTCCATAGTGGCGTTGGTAGAGGTGAATATAGCGAAAGTAATGCGGACACTTTTACGATAGAGAAAAATGACCTGGCTGAACTGGTTTTACTATTTTCCCTTTTTTCAGCATTCTTTAAACTTGATTTACGAACACAAAAACAGTGTTACGAAAAAATCTTGGCAATTACTTCTTCTGTCCCATTCGGAGAAGAATTACATTTTGCTTACCTGGTTTTCTTAGTTATGCTTGAGACTAAAGATCCGGTGGTATTTAAAGAATACTTCTCATTTGGCAAAGATCAGGGTTATGAAAAAACAGAATTGATTAAGACTAAATTCAGCTCTTTTCATAATATTAGGATAAGGGAACGCTTATATCACGCGATTGATTTCGTGGGTTTTTATTCCAAATATGCTTTTGCTGAGCCAGATGAAATATCAACAGCTATGGGTGCGAGTACTGGGTCAAGTGCCGATGCCAGATTGTTAATGAGTATCAAAAATAATCAAGGTAATATGAAACTGTACGGAAAATGGGTCTTGCTCGCATGCAATTTGGATTAGCAGCCCGTTGAATAATAATGGTTAGGGAATCTCTGAATAATTGTCATTTCGAGCAGAGCGAGAAATCTATGATGTTTATTGTCAAAGATTCCTCACTGTGTTCGGAATGACAAAAATGAGTTAATCAGCGCTTCCCTAGATCATTTCTATTTATAAGAAGATTAATGGATTCCTCAGTTCATCAGCATGGTTAGTGATCTCCCTCCACAAAACCGCCTCATCCTGCTCGGCGCCAGCAATCTGACGTTATCGTTGCGCTTGGTTACCCATCTGATGCAGCAGCGATTTAGTGGGCCGAGTGAGATTTTAGCGGCTGTCGGGCATGGACGAGCGTATGGGTTGGCTAATCAAGTGCTATTGCGCGGGTTGCCGGGGATTGCTGCGAGCGGCCTATGGCCGCAACTGAATTCGCCCCCCCTGCTACCGACTTATGCATTGCTGACCGATATCGGCAATGATATTTTATTTGGATCGAATCCTGAAAAAATTTTGCAGCAAGTGGAATGGTGCATTGAACAGTTGCAGAAACAGTCTGCGCAGATTGTGGTAACTAATCTGCCGATGGCTTCGATTGAAGATCTGTCCGAACGGCGTTATACATTCTATCGCAATATTTTTTATCCATTTTGTCGATTGTCTCGAAGCGAAACCGTGAGCCGGGCTCGAGTCGTGTATCAAGGATTGATCGACTTGGCATCTTGTCGGAATTTTACGTTGTATGAACAGGAGCCGGTGTGGTTCGGGCCGGATGGCATTCATGTGCATTACTGGAAACGGCGCGCGTTTTATCGGGATATTCTAGCGCAGTTCCCGCTGTTCAGCGCTGGAGAAACATTTGAAGGCAGCAATAATGCGTTATTGTTAACGTGGCAACGGCGCCCGAAATTTGCTTACAAAACGTTACTGGGACGTCCGATTTATTGCTTGCAACCAAGTGGTCGGCTGATAGATGGAACCCGTATTTCCAAGTATTGATTCAGTAAAAGCACTGCGAAGTAATGTGGGCAGTTGAGTATAAAAGCGGGGGGGTTAGCCAATTGAGGTGCACTACCGATGTGTGAGCGTAGAAATTTAAATTTCATCGATTGATATTTTCAGCCAGGGAGCTCCCGGTGTTTGTTCAACGAAGATATGTTGCGCTTCAAGCCGGTAAGTTAATTGGCAGTGGTGCCTGGGATTGGATAGCACAGCGGGATTAAATATGACGTAGTTTTCTCCAATCGGATGTCGAGCCGATAAAGTAAGCAAACCTGGATGGCCTTCCCGGTGAATTCTTGTGCCAACCGATTGGGCAAGCGTATAGTCGGTTTTGTGAATCAGATCGGGATATTGATTTCGAACCAGTGGACGAAAATCCAACAATGCAGCATTGCATCCCACGGAATATAGCTTGCGTTCAATGCTGACGCTTTCGTGTTCGAAGCCAGCATCGCTGAGTAGACCCCGATACCAATGATAGGCGGACTCGAAAACCGTTGTCTCCACTGCATTACATCCGTACCAAACGCCAAAGGACCCGTCTGAGTATCGATTGATTTGCCAGTTCTTGAATGGCCAGGTAATCGCATTGAACCATTCCGCATCTTCAAAAGGACGATGAATCACGGGGGTGCGCGATTGATACGGCGGTGGTTTGACTTCTGTTTCAACTCGTTGCGCTAGCAACCATTCTTCTGGCTTATCAGTCAAATCATCGAATAAATCCTGAGATTCTCGCAATGAAACGATATTGCGAATCACATCCCGGTAAACATCGACTAAGGCGAGGCGCGAGAACAACTGATTCATCAAATCAAACCGTCAAACACCGCGTGCTCGATCCAGATAAGATCGTACCATCAGCAAACCAGCAAAGCCCCATTCTTTGATGACTTCTACTGGGGTGAAATGGTTAAATGCTTTATTGCGCGTTGACATCCAGCGGTATGCCAAATCCAAGTTCTGCGGAAACAACAAGCGCAAGTTCTTGTGTATGCCCAATAAATGACCGACGCGCTCATACTGGTCACGGCTGGTGCCTATCGGTTCGCCCTTGCGATAGCGGGTCAGAGCTGCTCGATTATTGATTGCTATGCCCAATAATGCCGCCTGATCCTCGGTTGTCAGTTGCCAGCGATCGAATAACGTCATCACCATCTTGGCTAAGGCGCCACGGTCCTGGGTTGCCGTGATTTGTTGTTCAAGAATAGCGCTCATTTTTATCCTTCCAGCGATAGTGTTTTTCTTTTAGAAGTATATTAAATTGTTTCTATAAATACAATAATTGTTTTATTAGTTCAGATTGAGATGAGCGAATCGATCAGAAGCTAAGATTCTTTGGTCAGTATCTATCAAGTCAATTTGATTCTAAATCAAGGTGTTTGCTGGCTTTGCTAGCAGTCTGTTTGACAGCTAATCCGGCTTTCAGTATATTCATTGACGATGAATATACACGCTAATTTTCCTATACTCTGCCTTAAAAACCCTGTTTGATTTCTTATGCGCGTAGTGGTTACTGGAATGGGCATTATTTCACCGATCGGCACCGGTACTGATCAGTTTTGGAATGCGGCTGTCAATGGTACGAGTGGAATAAGCAACATTCAATGTTTCGACGCATCCGGCCAACATTCTCGGATTGCAGGTCAAATTCTTGGATTTGATCCAACTTCTTTTTTATCGGCTAAACAGATCGATCAGACCGATCGATTCACGCAATTAGCGCTCTGTGCGGCTAATCTGGCGATGGAAGATGCCGGTAGTCTGGAAGGTTATGAGCCAAGACGTTTGGCCGTAAGCTTGGGTTCTGGCATGGGCGGATTTTCAACCTTTGAATCGTCTGCCACGCGTAAATTGCAGAAAAAATCCATCCCACCCTTCACCGTTCCGCGCATCATGGCAAATTCTGCTGCCGCCTGGATAGCGACTATGTACGGGCTGAAAGGAGTGAATTTGACGTGCAGCACAGCGTGTTCTTCCGGCGCGAATGCGATTGGTATGGGGCTGGATCTGCTGCGCACCGGAAAAGCGGATGCAGTCATTGCAGGTGGGGCTGAAGCGTGTGTATTGCCACTGACCATGTCGGGTTTCGAAGCGCTGCATGCGCTATCCACCGGTTTCAATAACGATCCGGCTCGCGCATCGCGACCTTTTGCCAAAGGCCGCGATGGTTTCGTCATGGGTGAGGGTGCGGGCATATTGATTCTGGAAAATGAGGAAGCAGCGCAGCGGCGCGGAGCTAAAATCTATGCTCGGCTTGTCGGTTATGGTTGTGCCTGCGATGCATCGCATATTGTTGCTCCCGATATGGAAGGACAGGTGGCAGCGATGCGAGCGGCGGTTGAGGATGCCGGTATGACACCCGATCAAGTGGATTATATTAACGCACATGCTACTTCTACACCACTCGGTGATGTTGTTGAAACCAAAGCGATCAAACAGCTTTTTGGCGAGCGTGCCCAGGAAATCGCTATCAGCGCCACTAAATCGATGATTGGGCATAGCATTGGCGCCTCGGCGGCCATCGGCAGCATTGCCACTATTATGACGTTGTATACTAGTACGATACATCCAACCATTAATCTCGACGAGGCTGACTCGGAGTGCGATCTTAACTACACACCTAATCAAGCTATTCAGAGAAAATTACAAACCGGTATATGTAATGCTTTTGGATTCGGCGGCAACAACGTCAGTATCATCTTTACAACCCTTTAATCATAGGCGTAAATCAAATGGATACAATAGACCTAGAAGCAAAAGTGATCGCATTTATTGCTTCAAAAGTTGAAAATGTGGATGCTTCCACCATCACCACCGCATCAGAATTTGGTGAACTCGGACTTGATTCGATGGACACGATACAATTATTGTTCGACGCGGAAGATACTTTTGGGGTTAGCTTTGAAGGAGAAGAAGTCAAAGGCTTGCGAAATGTGGGGGATATTATTGATTATATTAGTAAGCATCCGCCAACGGGTTCGTCGTAAGAAACAGAGAGGTGAAAGAGATTTGATTCTCTACCAAATTTAGACGTAATCTAAATAATATATTGTTTTGCTTCTGCGTGTTTTTTTACAAAATTATAAATAACCACGTATGAGACTAAATGAAACAATTCCTACTCGATCTGCTGATAGGGCAGCATCCTCTTCCGATGACGAAAAGGTATTGCACTATTTGAGTTTAGCACGTGATGCTATCAAGCAACTCAACAATAGAGCGCTTATCCTTCTTGTCCCGTTAATCGTTTCTACTTATTCGATCCACATTGTCGCTGAAAAGTATATACATCGGTTTGATCTGCTCCACAGTCAGGTTAAAGAGCAAACGAGAGAGAAAAAATATTCCCTTGAGCAAACAGAGTTCCTTCGATGTAAAAAAATTCACGAACTTAATGAGGAAGAGCAAGACAAGCTCTCTAGACTCTCTATATGTGACCAAATTTCTGCGAAAGCTCGTGACGACAAGAGGTTGTCAGAAAAGCTCACTTCAGAGGGCTTGCCAAAAGACATCCATACCAGTTATCAAAAGATGGAAATAGAATCAAAAGAACTGTGGCACAAGAAGAATGCATTGTGGCTCGCGGTCAGGGAAGCCGAGATAGATCTCACTCTTCCTGGAGGCGAAAAGAAAAAGCTTCCGTTTTTTTTCGCTATGCCTGTAGTCCAGTTCGTTTCATTGGCAATCCTCTTGTACCTGCTATCGATTCGCAGAAATGCCGTTGTCTATTTGATCAAAGCAGCTAGTTTTTTGGGGTTGGACACAGACAAAAGTAAATTCGCACACCTAGCCGCTCCAAACAGTCCGTTACTTTTTCCTTTACCCGCTTCCAGCGAAGTGCGTTCGCTGTTGGATGCAGAGCCCGAAGGTGGGTGGAATCGCTTACCATTACTTGGGTTGCTGGCGGTCTTCTGCATACTCAACGGCTGGTTGCTTGAGATTAATTGGCAGTTTTTCAGAGCGCTTCATTATAAGGATGTGATCGGCAACGCAATTCCGATGCTATTGAGCTTGTTTCTTACCTTGATGGTAACACTAGTATCGATTGCTTGGTGGTTCTCACCTCCGAGGACTGCTTTAAGGGAGTCTTCGGGATTGAATGAGCAGCCTGAGTTTAGCAGAAGGCTTGTGTTAATCTCAATGCTTGTGCTTGCAGGAGCTATGGTTGTTGCAACACAGATACCTTCGGTTGAACGTTTAGTTCGACAATTGCCTTACAAAGTACAGCGATTGAATCCGAGATTCAGGCGAAAGAAGGTTCCACTGCAAACATCCATCATCAATGACGGTTTTCTGTTCAATGCCGAGAGAGGACTGCTTCATTTTGTGTCAAATGGATGGGTTAGGAAGGTTCAAGCTACGGATCAGAACTTAACAGCATTTGCTGAATTTAAGCCAGTTGGTATTCTTATCAGTGAATCAAACCAGCTGGTTACTTCCAGCCCCATTTTCAGTGTCTACCAAGAGTCATCATCGCTCAACAGCTGGCGGATAGCTAACGGACAAACGATACGAGCGCTCGAACGGGAAATTGATTACTTGGCGAAAGTTGATTTGAGTAAGGCCCTCAATCGTCTCTTGAAGGTTATTCGACTCAGGCTCCCAAAACCTCCCTTTGCAGCCAAACCAAAGCTTGATACCCGCCTCTTTGACTTGTACGCTAAGCTTGCAGTAAGTCATTTTGATGAAAAACGCCTTAAGGAACTGACTGCTATTTTGATTGCGGCACGGGTAGCTGTCTTTATACCTGAAAGAATGCAAAAGTGGCTTGATGATAAGAGCAAGTGGAGGAAACGTACACAAAATTTCGGTCGGTATTCCAATGTAAGATACCCTGATACAAGGGAGATGCGAGTTCGAATCTCGCCCGACTGATCCTGTTTTCCGAAGTAAAATGGCTACCAACCCGAGAGCCTTGAAAAAAACTGAAGCTTAGCGAAGTAAGATTAGAACGTGATCGCTAAGTGTGCCACGATCTGAATTGTTTGCTGGACGAATCCGCTCGGACGTATGCGATATCTTCTTGATCATTGCCGCTCACTCGGCCCACGTGCTCCCTCTGATATGGTGTAGAGGATTGAATGCATATCGAGTTTGCACTACATAATTTTCGCAATCCGAGTTTTTGGCCAAAAGCCACTAACCAGTTCTATGCGATCACGCCAAAGCTTGCGGGTTAGACTTATACTTGAGTATGTTTGTATGACATGAGGTGAGATGAATGAAAGCAACTTTATTTGATTTGATGAAACGAATACCGGGAAAAGCATCTGCGGAATGGCCGATGGGCGAGCCTTTTACGCAAGCTTTTGCGCATGGTTCCATGTCGGTTGAGGTTTATGCACCCAGGGGGACTGATATACAGACGCCGCACGATCAGGATGAGCTGTATTTTATCCACTCGGGTCATGGTGAGTTTGTTGTGGCTGGAGAACGCCATCAATTTGAGCCGGGCATGGTATTTTTTGTGGCAGCTCATGTTGAACATCGTTTTGAGAACTTTTCACCGGATTTCTCTACCTGGGTCGTGTTCTGGGGACCTAAAGGGGGTGAATGAAAGTTCTATTCTTCATTTTTCGAATCCTGGGATCATGACACATGCTCAAATTGTATGGCTATAAACAGTGCGGTACTTGCCGCAAGGCGGAGCAATATTTGCAGGAAGTTGGAATTGCTTACGAGTTTACTGATATCACAGAGAATCCACCCACTGCAGAAGAATTGGTTGTCATTATGGAACATGCGAATGTTCCATTGAACAAACTCTTTAATACCAGCGGGGTGCAATACCGCGAATTAAAAATCAAAGATCAATTGCCTGGGTTATCGGACCAAGAGATCCTCATTTTGTTGGCAAGCAATGGTCGCCTGATCAAAAGACCGTTGATCACTGACGGGAAGCGTGCGACGGTGGGTTTCAATGCTGAACAATTTGCAACGACCTGGGGTTGATGGCTATCGCTGTTCTACTTGCAGGTTAGTGACAATGTGAAACGTTTTAAGCACTATTCATAATCTGGTAACCAAACAAGCTTGCGCTTTAAAGCTCATGCTTGTACTCTTTCGGCCATAGGCGGCTGAACAGTGTCTTATTCCATAATCGGATCAAGCAGGAGGCGAAATTGGGTAACAAAAAATTTTTAGTGCGCAAGGCGGCGGTACTCGGAGCCGGTGTGATGGGGGCGCAGATTGCGGCGCATTTGGTGAATGCCAATATTGAAACCTTATTGTTTGAGTTACCGGGGGATGCTAACAATCCCAACGCGAATGTGATCAAGGCGGTGGAAAAACTCAAAAAGCAGGAGCCTGCACCGCTGTCGGTCAAAGCCAAAGCGACCTTCATCCAACCCGCGAATTATGATCAGCACCTGGAATTGCTCAAGGATTGTGATCTGGTGATAGAAGCGATTGCCGAGCGCATGGATTGGAAACGCGATTTGTATACCAAAGTTGCGCCCTATTTGGGCGAACAGACTATTTTTGCCAGTAATACATCCGGGTTATCCATTAATCAATTGGCTGAAGCTTTTCCGGAAGCATTGCGCCACCGTTTTTGCGGTATTCATTTTTTTAATCCACCCCGCTACATGCACCTGGTCGAGCTGATTCCCTGTCAAGTCAGCGATGCAAGCATGCTCGATGATCTGGAAGCATTTCTCGTGACTTATCTGGGCAAGGGCGTGATTCGTGCCAAAGATACGCCGAATTTCATTGCCAATCGTATTGGCGTATTTTCCTTGTTAGCTACCATGTATCATGGTCAAGCATTTAATTTTGGTTTTGATTTAGTCGATGCGCTGACTGGTTCGTTGATTGGTCGCCCTAAAAGCGCGACATTCCGCACGGCTGATGTGGTTGGATTGGATACGCTGGCGCATGTCATCGATACCATGCGCGATACGTTGCCGGATGATGCTTGGCATCGTTATTTTGCCGTGCCGGATTGGTTGCAAGGCCTGATTCAGGCGGGTGCGCTGGGAGAGAAGGTCAAATGCGGGGTATATCAAAAAGTAAAAAATGAAATTCATGTGTTTGATTTGCCCACACAAACCTATCGTTTATCAGCCGGAGATGTGGATGAAGATCTGAAACGTTTGCTGAAATATAGCAGTCCGGCTGAGAAGTTTGCCGCTTTGCGGAATAGCCGACAACCGCAAGCGCAGTTTTTATGGTCAATTTTCCGTGATTTATTTCATTATTGTGCGGTGCAACTGGAAACCATTGCGGATAATACACGCGATTTGGATCTGGCCATGCGCTGGGGCTTTGGCTGGAATCAAGGTCCCTTTGAAATCTGGCAGGCAGCTGGGTGGAAACAAATTGCAAATTGGATTAACGAGGATATTACGGCTGGCAAAAGCATGAGTCAGTCGCCATTGCCGCAATGGGTCATGACCATCGCAGAGAGTAACACGCAAAGCGTGCATGCAACACAAGGTTCCTTTGCGCCGGCTTCCGGGGAAATACGCATGCGTTCAGAACTCTCGGTATATCAGCGTCAGTTGTTTCCTGATCGGTTAATCGGTGAAGAAGCGATATATGGGGAATCCATCTTTGAAACCGAGGCGGTAAGGTTGTGGCATACCGGCGATCGAATCGCTATTCTCAGTTTCAAAAGCAAAATGCACACAATCGGTGTCGATGTGCTAGAAGGTGTGCAACAGGCGATCAAGGAAGCCGAGCAGAATTGGCGCGCATTGGTGATTTGGCAGACTGAACCGCCATTCTCAGCCGGTGCTAATTTGCAGAAAGCCACCGAACGACCTAAACCCGATGCGCAACATAGCAACGCGCCATCTGCGCCGCCATCGCCACCATCGGCATTTCAGTCGTTCCTGAAGAGATTCAAGAAATCGGCCCAAGCGACAGTGTTGCATGTAGCGCGCGAACTGGATCTTGCCGATGTGCTGATGGCCAAAAAGCTAGCGGAAGTGGATGGAATGATCAAGCTGTTTCAGCAAACTTCCCAGGCTTTGCGTTATTCGATGATACCGACAGTGGCGGCGGTAGATGGTCTGGCATTGGGGGGAGGGTGTGAATTTGTTATGCATTGCGATCGTGCGGTGGCAACGTTGGAGAGCTATATAGGCTTGGTGGAAGTAGGCGTTGGATTGTTGCCAGCAGGCGGGGGCTGCAAGGAATTTGCGCTTCGGGCCGCGCAAAATGCCAAAGATGGTGATCCTTTCCCGCAGTTGAAATATTATTTTCAGACAGTGGCGATGGCGGAGCTGGCAAAGAGTGCTGAACAGGCGAAAGAACTGGGGTATCTGCGTTTTGCTGATACTGTAGTGATGCATCGTTTTGAGTTGCTGCATGTGGCCAAAGCACAGGCAATGGCGTTAGCGGCAACCGGTTACCGCCCATCATTGCGAGCCCGAGAGATTCCGGTGGCGGGTAATACTGGTATTGCGACGATACAGAGTCAGCTGGTGAATATGCGCGAAGGTGGATTTATCTCCGAGCATGATAATCTGATTGCTAGTAAAGTGGCGCATGTGATGTGTGGCGGCGATCTGACACCGGGTAGCTTGGTCGATGAAGACTGGTTCCTGGAACTAGAACGTGCCGCATTTATGGAATTGCTGGCAACCGAAAAAACCCAGGCGCGAATCGAACATACGCTGAAAACCGGCAAGCCGCTGAGAAACTAAATTTACGACAGAATTCACTTAAGACGTATTCCACGATTCACGGAGAAAGCAATGACTAAGCAAACTCAAGAAGCCTATATTGTAGCTGCTGCACGTACGCCGGTTGGTAAAGCGCCGCGAGGTATGTTTAAAAATGTGCGCCCCGATGACATGTTGGTGCACGTGT
>JAMXAE010000085.1 GCA_024281695.1 Nitrosomonas sp.
TTGGGGAGTCGCCAAGTGGTAAGGCACCGGATTTTGATTCCGGCATTCGTAGGTTCGATCCCTACCTCCCCAGCCAGATTTAATTGCTTTTAGTTTAGTAACAAACTGTACTTGAGCAAAAATTTGTTTCATAGTAGATAGAAATAAAAGATCAAGTTCTAAATCTAGGCGGGCAATTCACATTAACAGAGAGCCTGTGCTCCTTTTTCCCAGCTAATTATCTCAAAGAATAACATGTCTTATGACAGTTTGATGGTTTTTACCGGTACTGCCAATCCTAAATTGGCGCAGGATGCTGTCAAGCATCTTAATATTCATTTGGGGCGCGCAACCATTGGGCGCTTCAGTGATGGCGAAATTATGGTAGAGATTCTGGAGAATGTACGTGGAAAGGATGTTTTTGTATTGCAATCTACTTGTGCACCAACCAATGATAGCCTGATGGAGATATTGGTCATGGTAGATGCCTTAAAACGCTCATCTGCGGGTCGCATTACGGCCGCAATTCCCTATTTTGGATATGCACGTCAGGATAGAAGACCCCGTTCAGTGCGTGTGCCGATTACCGCCAAGGTAGTTGCCAATATGCTGACGACTGTTGGCATTGATCGGTTATTAACTATGGATTTGCATTCAGATCAAATCCAGGGTTTCTTTGATATCCCAGTGGATAATATTTATGGTATGCCTATTTTGTTGGGGGATATCTGGAAGCATAATTACCAGAATCTGGTGGTGGTATCACCTGATGTGGGCGGTGTAGTTCGTGCACGGCATTTGGCTAAGCGCTTGGAATGCGATCTGGCGATTATTGACAAACGACGCCCTAAACCTAATGAAGCGAAAGTCATGAACATCATTGGTGAAGTCAAAGATCGTACTTGTGTCATTATTGATGACATGGTGGATACTGCCAACACCTTGTGCGAAGCGGCAAGAGCTCTGAAAGAGCATGGCGCAAGATCGGTATTAGCCTATTCAACACATGCTGTTCTGTCTGGTAATGCGGTCGAGCGCATCCAAAATTCAGCATTAGACAAGCTGGTCGTCACGGATACGATACCTTTACGAGAAGATGCGATGGCTTGCGATCGTATTTGTCAGTTAAGTATTGCGAATTTGCTGGCGGAAACCATGCTACGGATTAGTAACGAAAGTTCATTAAGCTCCTTATTCATGGAATAGCTGAATCTGTTTTTTTTAACCGATTTGTTTGGTCGCGGACAAATCACAATTATGGAGTCGTAAATATGAAGATTGAAATCAGCGCCGATAAGCGCACGTTGCAGGGCAAGGGTGCGAGCCGCCGCCTGCGTGGTTCTGGTAAGGTACCAGCAATCATCTATGGTGGTGAGCGAGATGCACAATCGATTGAAATGGATCACAATGATTTGTTTCATAAGCTCAAGCTGGAAGCTTTCCACGCGTCTGTTTTATCATTAAGTGTCGCAGGAAAATCAGAGCAGGTATTGTTGCGCGATATACAAATGCATCCTTTCAAACAGCAAGTGCTGCATGTGGATTTTCAAAGAGTGGATCAAAACAAGAAAATACACATGAAAGTACCGCTGCACTTTATCAACGCAGAAATTTCTCCGGGCGTGAAAACTTCTGGTGGTATTGTGACGCATATCTTGACCGAAGTGGATATCGGTTGCTTGCCCAAAGACTTGCCTGAATTTATCTCAGTCGATTTGGCTGAATTGACGGCTGGACATACATTGCATTTAAGTGACCTGGTACTTCCTGCGGGAGTGGAGATCGTAGCGCTGGCAAAAGGCGAAAATTCACCCGTTGCCACCATTGTCATTCCTCGTTCTGCTCTTTCTGATGAAGCATCTGCTGAAGGTGCAGAGAAAAAAGCTTGATAAGAAGAAGCTATTGAGCGGCCTGGAAAACTTGATCAATCTGCTGGGAATGAACAACCAGCAGATTTTGTTTTTTAAAGCCAGCTCAATGGACACAACTTGAAATGCGCTGTTATCTTGCAAGCATTCCAATATAAGTCTGATTGTCTTTCTGCAAAGTTCTATATTATTTCATGAAGCTGATCGTGGGCCTGGGTAACCCAGGAAAAGAATATGCCGGCACACGCCATAATGCAGGTGCTCTATGGGTGCGACGACTGGCCGGGATGCTCCATGTCGTGCTCAAATCAGAAATCCGGTTTCACGGACTATGCGCACAAGTCAGCCAGAAGGATACTGATATGTGGTTGTTGGAGCCACAGACCTATATGAATGCCAGTGGACGTTCTGTCGCTGCATTGTGTCATTTTTATAAAATTCATGCAGAAGAAATGATGGTTATCCATGATGAACTGGATCTGCCGCCAGGAGTGGTCAAGTTAAAAAGAGGTGGCGGCTTGGGCGGGCATAATGGTCTGAAAGATATTGCAGCAAAATTAGGCACTCAGGACTTCTGGCGCCTCAGAATTGGCATCGGCCATCCGGGCGACCGCAATGCGGTGGCTAATTACGTGTTACACCCTCCCAGAAAGGAAGAGGCGCTGCGCATCGATGAAGCCATTGAAAGAAGTCTGGAAGTATGGCCGCTCATTGCCCAAGGTGCTTGTGAAGCAGCCATGCTAAAATTACATACCAAAAATTAAGTACCCAAGAGAAGTATTTAGCCTTTAATTTCTAAAATGTTGTTTACATAAATTTTAATGAGAGTCAGGTCATGAGTTTGAAATGTGGAATCGTGGGTCTACCCAATGTCGGTAAATCCACCTTGTTTAATGCCTTGACCAAAGCAGGCATCGCGGCGGAAAACTATCCTTTTTGCACTATCGACCCGAATGTCGGCATTGTCGAAGTACCTGATCCGCGCCTACAAAAACTCAGCGGCATCGTCAAACCGCAAAAAATACAACCGGCCATCGTCGAATTCGTCGATATCGCCGGACTGGTCGCGGGCGCGTCCAAAGGCGAAGGATTGGGCAACAAATTCCTCGCCAACATCCGCGAGACCGACGGCATCGTCAACATGGTGCGCTGCTTCAACGATGACAACGTCGTGCACGTCGCCGGTAAAGTCGATCCGATCTCCGATATCGAAGTCATTCAAACCGAATTGTCCTTGGCCGATCTCGCCACAGTCGAAAAAACATTGCTGCGCGAATCCAAGGTCGCCAAATCCGGCAACAAGGATGCGATCAAGTTATGTGCCCTGCTGGAGCAAGTGCAAGCGCATCTTGACCAAGGCAAACCCGCCAGAACAATGGACTTGGATAAAGAGCAAAAACTCTTATTGCAGCCGCTGTGTTTATTGACCGCCAAACCGGCCATTTACGTCGCCAATGTCGACGATCACGGCTTTGAAAATAATCCGTTGCTGACCCGCGTGCAAGAATATGCCGCCCAGGAAGGTGCGCCGGTCGTCGCCATCTGCGCCGCGCTCGAAGCTGAAATCGCGGAACTGTCCGACGAAGACAAGAAAATCTTCCTAGCCGACCTGAATCTCGAAGAACCTGGCCTTAACCGCCTGGTGCGCGCGGGCTATGAACTGCTTGGACTGCAAACGTACTTCACCGCCGGTGTCAAAGAAGTCCGCGCCTGGACCATCCACAAAGGCGACACCGCCCCGCAAGCCGCCGGCGTCATCCACACTGACTTCGAGAAAGGCTTCATCCGCGCCGAAGTCATCAGCTACGATGACTTCATCGCGTATAACGGCGAACAGGGCGCCAAAGAAGCGGGCAAAATGCGCCTCGAAGGCAAGGAATATGTCGTCAAGGATGGTGACGTGATGCATTTTCGGTTTAACGTCTAAGTTTCCTGATTGGACATGTCGCAAATTTTAGGTTTTTGCGACATGTTTCATTGATATGTCGTTGCAAACGACATAAACTGACAACGTGTCGCAAAAATGCAGAAATTAAACCATGACAGCTTGGCGTCCGGATCAACCTTACAACAATCTTCCGCTTTTACCTCCCGCAACCGAGTTGGAAACTCGCACGGTACTCAAGCAATGCATCGCCGCCCGGGCCGCACTGGCAGAACTCAAGCAAGCTGCCGAACTCATTCCCAATCAGGGCGTTCTGATCAATACCCTGCCGCTGCTTGAAGCCCAAGCCAGCTCGGAAATCGAGAATATCGTTACCACCACAGACCGGCTGTTTCAGTTTCAAAACGCGAACGAGTACGCGGACCCGGCCACGCGAGAAGCCTTGCGCTACAGCAGCGCTTTGCTCGAAGGGTTCCAAACATTGCAACAACACCCGCTGAACACCCGCACTGCGGAACAAGTATGTACACGCATCAAGGGCACGGACATGCAAGTGCGGCGGGTACCCGGAACAGCACTCGCCAATCAAGCCACCGGCCAAATGATCTATACGCCGCCTGTTGGGGAAGATCTCCTGCGTACCCAATTAGCCAACTGGGAGCATTACTTGCATGAAGTGCGCGATGTTGACCCGCTGATTCGCATGGCAGCCGGACATTACCAATTCGAGGCGATTCACCCGTTCACCGATGGCAATGGCCGCACCGGGCGCGTGCTGAATAGCCTGTTTCTGATTCAGGAAGACTTGCTGACGCTGCCGATTTTGTATCTGAGCCGCTACATCATCAAGAACAAAACCGAGTATTACCGCCTGCTGCTTGATGTCACGCGCAATCAGGCATGGGAACCGTGGGTTGTCTATTTGCTGCAAGGCATCGAAGACACGGCACGCTGGACCACAGCCAAGATCGCTGCGATCCGTAGCCTGTCAGGATTAACGATTGAGCATGTGAAACAATCGGCGCCGAAAATCTACAGCCGCGAACTGGTTGATCTGATTTTTGACCTGCCGTACTGCCGGATTCAGAACCTGGTCGAAAAAAACATCGCCGGACGCCAAGCCGCCTCACGCTATCTTAAACAACTAGCAGACATCGGCGTGCTTGAGGAAAGAACCATCGGGCGCGAAAAACTCTTTGTTCATCCCAAATTGATGCGGTTACTGACGCGGGATGACAATGCTGTGACGCCCTATCCATAATGACGAACACATTGTCTGCATTAAAAGAATTACTCGACAGCTTCCGACTCGCAGCTATAACCGAGCGAGAAAAAGGCTTTATCCGCACCACCGAGGCTATCAACTATGAAGACCTCATCCGCTTACAATAAGCAAGCGGAAAACCAAAGATGCCAGAAAAATGCACTTATTACTCGAATCTGCCGGTAGTAAAATTCAATGAAGATAGATTTTATAGAAATTAAGAATTTTCGAAAGCTGCAAAGCTGCCGAATTGATTTTGATAAAGAGAAAACGCTACTTGTTGGGGCAAATAATAGCGGAAAAACATCTGCTATGATTGCATTGAGGAAGTTTCTTATTTCTCCCAAAAGCATTGAAATTCGCGACGTTTCAATTGGAAATTGGTCGGCTATTGAGCAAATTGGTGTGGCTTGGGAAGGTGGAGACGAGCTGCAACATACCTTAAATGAATTCCTTCCTTTGTTAGATGTTTGGCTCGATGTTCCACTTACTCAAATTCATCATATTGTTCATATCATACCAAATGCCGATTGGGCGGGTGGTTCAGTTGGTGTACGATTGCAGTTTGAGGTTGAAGATGTTGATTTATTAAAAACCAACTATCTTGAGCACCGATCGGCTGCAAAGAAAATCGAGAATGACGCGCCTAATGAACAAAAACCATCTGTCGCGCCCCGGAATCTGGTCGAATTTCTTGAAAAATCTCTCTCAAAATACTTGACACTGAAGGCATATTCACTCGATCCAGCACGACTGGGAAATCCTGATAGCAAGGGCCGTGCTTGCGTGCAGCCCTTACCTGAAGATGCGCTGGAAATTGAGGGGAGTCCCTTTCAGGGCTTGATAGACTTCCGTGAAATACCGGCCATGCGCGATTTCTCGATTGGTGGTTCACCATCACCCGATAGTCAGAATTCCAAGTCGGATAGGTTGATCAGAACTCTTTCAGATCATGTTCGCGACTATTACGATCAGCATATTGATCAATCGGATAAGATGAATGCCGATGATATCGGTGCCTTTAGCGCATTACAACAGGCTGAAAAGGCTTTTGATCATCGTCTAAAAACAGGGTTTGCCTCGGTGTTTGATGAGTTAACTGGTCTTGGAATACCCGGCATAAATAACCCCAGTATCGTGATAAATACAAAGTTTAAATCTTTAGACGGTCTTAGCCATAACTCTGCCGTTCAATACAGGGTTTTTGAACCCGAAGACGGCCAAGAGGAGCGATATCTACCTGAATCCTATGCGGGTCTTGGGTATCAGAATTTGATCGCGATGGTTTTTCTGCTGATGCGTTTTAGGCAAGACTGGATTGAGCCAAAAATAAGTAGCACAACAGAGTTAAACATTGCTCCGCTTCAACTAATTATGATTGAAGAGCCGGAAGCTCATCTGCACGCACAAGTACAGCAAGTGTTTATAAAAAAGGCCTATAGCGTTCTCCGTAATCATCCAGATCTCTGTGAGTCGAATACATATGCGACTCAATTACTGGTGAGTACACATTCAAGCCATGTTGCGCATGAGGTGGATTTTGCAAACCTTCGCTATTTCCGACGTCTACCCGCAGAAGCTAAAGGCCAATCGCCCACATCATCTATCATCAACTTATCTAACATTTTTGGTAAAAACGCTAAAACTCTACGCTTTGTTAAAAGATATATCAAAGCCACAGATTGCGATCTCTTCTTCGCTGATGGCGCTATATTTGTAGAAGGACAAGCAGAACGCATCCTGGTCCCGCATTTTATTCGCCACCATTTTCACAAACTCTGGCGACGTTATATAAGTCTGATTGATATTGGTGGCTCTAATGCACGCAGGTTCGAGCCATTAATAAAGGCGTTAGGATTAACTTCACTTGTGATCACAGATCTGGATGCAGGCATCCCAACGAGAGTGCTGACGAAGAAGGGAGAACCTAAGACAGTTATCAAGAAAGCCAAACCTAAACTCGGTATCGGCCAGGTAACCACCAACCCCACATTAAGGAAATGGTATCCTAAAGTCACTAAGATCGATACTCTAATTTCCATGAACGAATCCGAGCATCACTCGTGCGTCGAGAGTGAATATGACTTGTATATCGCCTATCAGAAAACGGTTGCAGATCCAACAAATGAGAGTGGGGAAAAATTAATACCGAGAACATTTGAAGACGCCTTGGTATATAGGAATTTTGCTGCACTCCAGAATATATCTGGCTCGCCGACAACAAACAAAATTTCCAAGCTGGTGCAAATGGGATTGGCAGGTGATGAACTCGAAGCGGCTTTGTTTAAGATAGTCGATAGCGCTGAAAAAGCAGCCTTTGCTATCGATTGTCTAGTTGAAATTGAGGATGGATCTACACTTTATCCGCCACCATACATTGAGGAAGGACTAAAATGGCTCCAGAAAAAACTTGAGGAACCTGCTTTAGTAGTAACAAATACAGGGGCGGTTACAAATGGTTAGTTCGTTTACGACGGGGGCTCCAGATACAGACAATCCAGTGGATGTAGTAATTGAAGAGTGTCTAAATCCGGAAACACCGAAGTCTTTCTTCTTGTATGCTGGCGCAGGTTCCGGGAAAACTTACTCCCTTGTAAAGGGGCTTGAAGCTTTTGAGAAGAAGCACGGGACGAAATTTCGAAGAACTGGTAGGAAAATTGCAGTAATTACCTATACCAATGCGGCCTGCGATGAGATCACCGAGCGTGTGAAGAGTAATTTTCTCTTCCATATCAGCACTATTCATAGTTTCTGTTGGCATCAGATCAAAACTTTTCATGATGATATTCGAAGCTGGTTGCGAAGAGCAATTCCTATCGAAATATCGGAGCTTGAACAAGAAGAAGCAAAAGGACGCCCAGGTACTCAGGCATCAATTACTCGACAGCGGAGTATTGCCAACAAAAAGGAGCGTCTAGACTGGCTCTCTGAGCGACGGGAGTTTACATACAATCCCAATGGCGACAATATTGGTAAAGCCTCATTATCTCATTCTGATGTTCTCAAGATTTGCGCTGATTTCTTAGTTTCAAAGCCCTCCTTTCAACAGATTGTTGTGAACCGATATCCATTTCTGCTGATCGATGAGAGTCAGGATACTAACAAACATCTTATTGAGGCTTTTTTTGTAGTCGAGGAACAACAGCAAGGTCATTTTGGTCTTGGTCTCATCGGCGACATGATGCAACGAATTTATGGTGATGGGAAAGTAGATCTCGGTAAAAATATTCCAGATCGCTGGGCAAAACCTGTCAAGCAAATGAACCGTAGAAGCCCTAGCCGCATCGTGACACTAGCTAATGACATTCGATCCGAATCCGAACACGATCAACAAAAACAAAAAGTTCTTGAAGGAAAGCCGAAAGGACATGTTCGTCTTTTCATTGCGCCATCAGATAAGCTTGGTAAGTCTGATTTTGAAAGTGGCGTTAGGGAAGATATGGCCAAGCTCACTGGTGATATTCTTTGGAACGATCCTGAAGAAGTAAAACACCTCATGCTTGAGCACATGATGGCAGCGGTGAGAATGGGATTTTCGGAAATGTTTGGTGCTCTGGCCGCCTCGAAGCGTCTGAATACTGCGCTGCGCAGTGGGGATTTGCCAGCAGTGCGATTGTTTTCTGAATATGTGCTTCCACTCTACCAACTTGAAAAATCGGGAGCGAGTCACGGCGTCATGACGCATCTTCGCCGATCAAAATCTCCACTACTTGATTCTGGTTTTTTGAGAACTCAAACAACGCAAGATAATCCTCTCGATCCACTTAGGAGTGCAATTCGCGCGATTGTTGATGTAATTGACGCAAAGCCAGACGTTAGTTTTTCCGAAGTTCTGCAATGTGTTGCTAAGCACAGTTTGTTTTCTATTCCTCAAAGTCTCGCTTCCTTCGTGGAAAAGGTAAAACGCGTTGAACAAGAAGATGAAGCCAAAGTAAACGAAGAGGGAGAAAAAGTCTCAAGCTTGGAAGCTATCCAAAATTTTTTAGGAACCCCCTTTAGACAGATCGACGCATACAAGAAATATGTGTCAGGTAAAGGGTCATTTGATACCCATCAAGGAGTGAAGGGTCGCGAATTTGATCGTGTTATGGTGGTTATGGATGACGAGGAGGCAGGTGGATTTCGTTTTTCATACGAACAGATGTTTGAGGTGAAGCCGTCAACGAAAGCTGATCTTGATAGGTTTTCCAAAGGAGAAGAAACTGGAATAGATAGAACGAGAAGGCTTTTCTACGTAACCTGCACACGCGCAGAAAAAAGTCTTGCTTTGGTAGCCTACTCACAGGCTCCTCATTTATTGAAGGAGCGGGTCATAGCTAAGGGGTGGTTTAAGGATTGTGAAGTTGTTATACAAGCATAAGTTATCCGAAAAACTTCATAATCACTCTTCTAGTAACAACCAAAGAAAAGCAACGCTGGGGGCGCCCCTAACTTCCGATTTAATGTCTTATCACTGTCTGTTTTAAGTCGCCACGATCACACGCACCGCATCGAGCCGCAAATTGCTGGATTGCAGCGCGGCGGTCAGTTGCTGCAATTGTTGCTCAAAGAATTGGATTTCCTCGTCGCGCACGTTCGGGTTGACTTGTTGCAGCGCTTTGAGGCGTTGGATTTCCGGGGCGAAGGTTTGCCGGATGCGCGTTTCGGCGGCGGCAATGAGTTGCGGGGCTTGCGCGCTGGCTTGTTGTTCGCTGGCGGTTAATAGCTCGCGGATGGTGTCTTCTTTCAGTTGGATCACTTGCTTGGCGATGCCGGTTGCGACCGGTTGCAGGTGTTGATTGACCGAGTCGTGATCCAGGAACGGGTAGTCGCCGCTGTCGTGTTCGTCGAGCACAATACGGATTACGGCGGGCGGCAGGTAGCGGTTGCTTTGTTGCACGTTGTGTCCGCTGGCTTCGAGCACAAACAGGGTTTCCAGCAGCAAGGTGCCGGGCTGCACCTGTTTGTGTTTCATCATGGCCACCACAGCGTTGCCGTTTTCGTGGCTTAGAATCCGTTCCATCGCATGCGTGACCATCGGGTGTTCCCACGTCAGGAAGTGCATGTCCTCGTTGGCCAGCGCCACTTCGCGCGCGTAGGTGATGACCGAGCCTTCGTCCTGCAAGCCGGGAAACGGCATGCTCATGTGTTCGCTCGGTTCAATCAGAAAGCTGCCGCTGCGGTGGTCTTCGATATGCACGCCGCAGCAATCGAATACCGTTTCCATGTATTGCGGCAGCAGCGGGTCGGCATCTTGGGTGCGTGCTTCCTGATACAGCCTTTGCGCAACAGCAGGGCGGAAAGAGTTATATTCCAACAATTTATCGCGCCCACGCTCTAATGTGTCATTGAGTGACTGATTGGCAGATTGTGTGGCTGTAATCAGAGCTGACAGCGTGTCGCCGTGCGTTTGACGCCGGTGCAGCGCGGCGATGAGCGCATCTTCCGTTTGCAAAAAGACAGTTTGACCCGCCGGGCAGGTTTTTTCAAATGCATTCAGGCCTGCGTGGTACCAATGGAACATCACCGCCAGCGCGCTGTTTTCCAAATAAGGCACATGGATTTGGATGGTGTCGGTCTGGCCGATGCGATCCAGGCGACCAATGCGCTGCTCAAGCAGATCGGCATTCAGCGGTAAATCGAACAGCACCAGATGATGGGCAAACTGGAAATTGCGCCCTTCGCTGCCGATTTCCGAGCAAACCAGAATCTGACTGCCGGCATCTTTATCGGCAAAATAAGCGGCAGCGCGATCACGCTCAATTAAAGACATGCTTTCATGGAAGACGGGAATATGTTGCCCTGTCAGTACCTTGAGTGCTTGCGCAATATCACGGGCGGTTTGTGCATTGGCAGTGATGACCAGTATTTTTTCCGGCCTCAGTCGCTTGAGTGTGAGATGCAACCAATCGATACGTGGGTCTATTTCCGTCCAATAGGGTGCTTCCGGCTCTGCCCGGACTTGATAGAGCAACTCAGGGCACAGTAATAATTCAGGTTTTGACAGAGGTGCTGTTTCAAAAGTTTCGAGACAATCTTGATAGTATGCAGGGAGCGCCAAAGGAATCGCAATCAGTTTTCTCTCGGGAAATCCTTTGACCGCAGCGCGCGTGTTACGAAACAGGATACGACCAGTGCCATGCCGATCCAGCAATAACTCAGCCAGTTTTTCTCTGCCCTGCCGAGCTGGAGCCGAATCGGCAGCTTGATCCTTCAGTTGTGCCAGTAATGTGCTCGATTGTTCTGGATCAATCGTTGAAGCAATGAGTTGTTTGATATTGTCATCCAATTTCTCATGGTTCAGTAAGGCCTCGACTGCTTTGGCGATTGGCTCGTAGGATTGTTCTTCGGCAACGAAAGCTGCAAAATCGTTAAAGCGGTTCGAATCGAGCAAACGCAGGCGGGCGAAATGACTTGCTTTGCCTAATTGCTCCGGTGTGGCTGTTAATAACAGTACCCCTTTAGTGTGAGCGGCCAGTTGCTCAATGATCGTATATTCCGCGCTGGTGGATTGTTCAGACCATTGTAAATGGTGTGCCTCATCCACAACCAGTAAATCCCAATTGCCTTTTAAAGCAGCCTGAAATCGTTTTGAGCTTTGGCGTAAAAAACTGAGACTGCAAAGAATCAGCTGTTCGCTATGAAATGGATTTTCTTGCTCGTCGTTTTCTTCCAGTGAGTGGCATCGTGCTTCATCAAATACACTGAATTGCAAGTTGAAGCGTCGCAGCATTTCCACCAGCCATTGGTGCATTAATGTTTCCGGAACTACAATCAATACTCGCTTGACTCGCTCCGATAGCAATTGCTGGTGGAGTATCAATCCTGCTTCAATAGTTTTTCCCAAACCCACTTCATCCGCCAGTAAAACGCGAGGAGCATAACGACGCGCTACTTCATGAGCAATATAAAGTTGATGGGGTATCAGGCTGGTGCGAGTGCCTACTAATCCATAGAGTGGATTTTTTGCTAGCTGATGACGCAATAACAGGGTTTGATAGCGGATCTGGAACCATTTGTCCTGATCGAACTGTCCGTTGAATAAGCGCTCCATCGGGCGATTGAATTGTAAATGATGCGCTAACTGTTCTTCTGCCAGTTCTATCAAATCACCCTGTTCACTAACACCAGAATAGATCACTAGCCCGTCACGCTCATTCACAACAGCCACTTTTAGTGAAATCCCTGCGTGACTGCTGATGGTATCACCCACTTTAAAAACAACGCGAGTCAGTGGCGCTGAATGTTTGGCATAAGAACGAGTTTCGCCGACAGCCTTGAAATCAATGCGTATTAATCTATGTTCAACCTCTTGGACTGTGCCAAGACCCAATTGTAAATCAACGTCGCAGATCCATCGTTGACCTGGCTTAAAATCCTGCATACATTACTTTGTGATTAAGAAGGAGCAGTATAATAATGGAAACAGGTAAAAAATATTACTACTTCTTGGATTTGTTCAGATTACGAATAGATAATGAACTAGGGAGAAAGATCTGAAAACGGGAGATCAGTTGATAGTGATTTTCTGTACCAGCTAGAAAACAGAAAAATTTTAGCCGATCAATTTTTTAAATTAATCGGCTATATAGGGAACAGACATTACTGATTATATAAAGCTGTACATCAAGTCAGTTTAGAAATTCAGAAACAGGCTGGCTACCAAGTTATGCATCATTTGATCAGGACGCGCGCTATGCGGTCTGTTGATGAATTGGTTCATATAACCCAATTCAACGGTCGCATACTGATTGACTTTGTAACCTAATCCAACGAATGCTCGGTTTTGATCGTAACCTTGAGAAATAAAACCAGGATTATTATCAATGTTCGTCAAGCCAATAAACAATTCACTTTGAAC
>JAMXAE010000086.1 GCA_024281695.1 Nitrosomonas sp.
AGTATCAACACCGGTACACCACTGTCGAAAGACAGCCGGTGTGCCGGTTTTTTTATAGGTAAAGAAATAAAGTAAAATCAGGGCACCATAGAGAATGCAGACAATAAAACTAGCAAAGTTAGAGGTGTTCACCCAAAGGAGGATTTGTCGTGGTTAGGCAAATAACACAAGCAGGGATTACAGCTTTTATTCTTATTATGGCACTTTATACCAGTACAGTTGGAGCGCATGGCAAAGTAGCCATGGAAGAAGACAGCTGTATGCGTCGGATCGGCGAGAACATGATTCATCTGAGCGCCTACCAACCGCAAGCAGATGAAGATGGCCATTACTGCACGGATATACCCAAAGCAGGCAATACCATACTCGTTATAGATTTAGTAGATCCCTCGTTGCGTGATATGCCGATCGGAATGAAAGTGATTAAAGGTAGTAAAGCAGACGAAGGAGAAACTGTGACTAACATGCGACCTACGTTATATCAAGATGGTGTGATCAATACTCAGAGTGTACTGGATCAAGGGAAATACTTCATACAGATTACAGCAGAAGGCGTGCCTCCACTGAATTATGAATACCACCTGCGAGTAGAGATGGTTAATTATGCAGAAGTATTCAGGGCATCGATAGGGCCGGTAGTCGGACTATTATTGACAACAATACTTGGGTATAAACTCATCAGGTCAAGACGTTTTAGAGACTGGATAGCCTCACGTCGTTCAAAGAGAAACTAAAAAGCACGATGACGTATAAAGATAAGAGAGTCATCATAAACTAACATTTATTGACAGGAAATCCAAACAATGTCAGCAAGATTAACTGGAATCAAACAAATATTTTTTACTGCATTATTAGTAACGAGTGTAATGTTCACCTCACAAGTACAAGCTCATGGTGGACTGGCCTTGGCTGAAGACATGTGTGTATTGACGGTAGGTCCGTACAGAATGCACTTTACGGGCTATCAGCCATTATCACAAGAAGAAGAATTCTGTGAAGATATTCCAGAGATTGGAAAAACAGTAGTTGCACTGGATTATATTCAAGAAGAACTGCGTCCACTGAAAACAGAAGTGAGGATTATTCGTGATACTGGATCGGAAGCAAATTTAGACGAGATCACTGTATTTCATTTGCCGCCACAAGTATATCCATCCGCATCTATTAAAGTAGAGCATACATTTCCAGAGAAGGGCAAGTTTGTAGGATTGGTAACGGTGACGGGTGGAGCACAAGATTATGTATCACGCTTTCCGTTCTCGGTAGGGGAAGGGCGTCCGACTCCTAAGATGGCGATTATTGCTCCTGTTGCGTTAGTGCTCGCGCTGGGTGTTTTCCTATTTATGCGTAGTCGGCGTAAAAATAATTCAAGTGCAGCTTGAAATCTATAAAATTATGTAAGAGTTTTTTCTTTATGCAAGGCACAATAAATTCTTTATTGTGCCTTTTTTGTTTCTAAAAATCTTTAAATCTTACTTTCTGAAGCAATAATTCATATCGACTGCTTTCATCTATAAAACATATTCTTTTGATTTATTATGATTTCTTATCAATAGCTTAGATCCAAGCTTCTGGACTGTATCCATAAGAGAGAAATATTTTACACATGAATTGTGATTAAATAATACTTTGTCTCTGTGAGAAAAAATATCAGAGTATGTGACAAGCCAACTTATTACCCCCCCTGAAAAACATTCAAAATTCGAATGCACTACCGGAATCAGCGATTTTAGAGCGCATTAATCCTTAAAATGTAAGAAACCTTAGGGTTGCTTACAGAGAGGTTGATTAAAATAAGCGTTAAGTATTTCATAAGGGGTAGCATTATTCAACCTCTTATGAGGTTTGAAGGTATTGTTATTGTAGAAGTTAATGAAACGGACAAGCTGGATACGGCGATCAGTGTTGTCTTTAAAATAGATTGGGTTGTGTGCGCATATTCATTAAGGTGCGAATGACTCGCTGGGCTTTACCGTTGGTTTGTGGGTGATTGATGCGGGTGAACTTCTGATCAATACCGTGTTGCTTGCAAGCTTTGACGAAAGCATGGTCGTCAGTACCTTTAAACTCCTTGCTGTTATCGGAATAAGCATAGTCGATTTGATAAGGACATTGGGCAATGAAAGCTTCTGTGAAAAAGCAAGCGGCGCTGTGCCGAGTTTTATCGGAGAAAATATCAGCATACAGAACTCCCTGGAGAAATCATCAATGACCACAAACAGATACTCGTGAAATCGCTAACGGATTGTCCTTTAAACCAGGGAGTCGTTTGTATCGAAGTGGACGAGTAAATTTGTTATAGCGCTTGGCTTCGCGCTTGAGACCATACTGTAACGTCTTAAACCGTTGGTTGGTACTGTTCGTGGAGTAAATTCCTGGGGTCTGGTACGTTTCAATACGGCACAAATCGTTGGCTGACTGACTCGGAAGTGTTTCGCCAACTGTGTGCGTCACTTTCCAGAGCTGGGTTTGATATAACCGCCAGATTTCCTGGTGATTCAATAAAGTTAAACGAGTGTATTTGTGTATATTCATTTACAGTATTCTCCTAAATACTGTAAACAACGCTAGAGATTCTTACAAATGAATAAAGTGACTACTTGTGGTTTAGCAAACGCTCTCTATTAAATTCTTTTTTGGTTAATTCTGATATGTATATATACATTCATAACACGACCAGTTGCCTCAAGTGTCAAATTATACAAAGTACGATACACCAATATTTTCACAGAATGGTCTAATCAAGTTAATTGCCATCAATAACTCTTCTTTTATTGAACTTGGGAAGGTATGGTGTAGATGATTTACTTCTTTTACAGAGGGATGAGGAAATAGATGCAAGAGCCTTAAAAGATGAAGCGCTGCATAAACGGTGGAGCAAATGATAAGACTTCATAAGCGGTATGGCAATTCTGGACAAATAACACAAGTTAAGGAGCTGAGCGACACAACAATGAAGAAGATTATTCGACTGACTTTATGAAACAGGTGGAGGTAACTGGACTAAATAATTTGAGAATGCATGGTTATATTAATAAGCAGAATGCTTCTTAATAGTTTTCCTTAGTAAAGAACAATAGTTTCCCTAATATACATAACTGTATTGGCTCAGATAATATGCTTTCACATCGTTCTACTTGGACTTGGAGTTACTATCATGAGCACAAAACTGAGAAAATATCTTGTAGCTTTACCTTTAATTTCTCTATTGGTTGCGTGTGCACAACTTGATCAGCTAGAAGTGCAAGATACTGATAGTAAAGAGATGGTGCAGAATGCAAGAACTTATACTGATCATGATAAGCTGGCGGATTACTATGACGATGTGACCAAAGAAATGGTGACAAAAGTTGAAGAAAAAAAGAAAGCTTTGCAACACTATGAAGATAGAAGTCAATACTATGGGAGAGGAGGGCAGGATTTTCAGTCGCATGCCATGGCTAATTTGCGATATTATGAGCAGGCTGCTAAGAAAGCACAAAAACAGGCTCATTTTCATCGACAGATGGCAGCAGAATTATTGCAACGCGAATATGCTAAGCCGACAGAATTTCCTAGCCAACAAGGCAATCACACAATAAAGACTAAGAAAAAATCGAACACAAACGATTTGTAAAATGCCATAAAGGTTAATAAAAAGGCTTTGAGTTCTATTGTAATGCTACCGGCATCCATTATACTGGCATAACTGCTCCAAGTGAGCCGACGAATCAGATGCCACATGGGTGCCCTTCGCGGGTGGAACCGGGCGAGGCCTCCTTCAAATTTGGCGGTTATCGCGTCACAGAGATCCCGGAAGAAAGGATAGCGCGGGTTATCTTTCCAATGACCCAGATCAATCGACTGAATTTCCCCAAATCCTAAGGTTGGATAGACCTTGTCCAATATAACTGGAATTCAGATACCACGGCGTTTTGCTTGCGTGGCTTCATCACACAAAATCCCGCCGAGACCAGTGCTTTCCTGTGTCCATACTACGATTCCACATTTGGAATATCCAGTGCCGTACGGATTTGTGCGTATCAGCTCTTCCCTGCGGCAAGATGCCGGTTTCACCACGCTGAATGCCCGGAGGTACTGCAATGCTAGCGCCAGCTGCGCAACCCGCGCTCTGTCCTTTGCGTTTGTTTGAAACAGAATTTCTCATGCGCCATTTCAGTTATGCCATTACCTTGGTACTCTATCGGGTTATATTTAACTATAAAATAACCCGCTGTTCAGAATATTCCTAATAAGCTGGCACATTCCATCGCTTCATTATTCGTTTATAATTTCCCAGCATTCCCTATGCTTACACGATAAGTATTATCATACTGTCTTCTTCAATGGACCACACAAGATTAATGAAACCGGTTTATTTCGACCACAACGCTACCACCCGCATCGATGACGCTGTACTGGATGCCATGTTGCCGTATTTTCAGCAGGAATTCGGCAATGCCTCCAGTCGCCACAGCTATGGTATCAACGCCCGCCGTGCGATTGATAAGTCGCGTAGGCAGGTGGCGGATGCGGTGGGGGTTCAGCCGGTGCAGGTGATTTTTACCAGCGGTGGTTCGGAAGCGAATAATTTGTTTATTCGCGGTGCAGCGGATAGTTTGAAGCCAGGGAATCTTTTCATCAGTGCGATTGAGCATCCTTGTGTGTTGAAACCGGCGCAAGCGCTGGCACGTCGCAGTTGTGATCCGTGGGTGGTGCATCAATTAGCAGTGAATCCGTCCGGGCAGATTGATTTGGATGCTGCCTATAGGGCGATGAATGAATACAAGCCAGGGCTGGTTTCGGTGATGCTTGCCAATAACGAAACCGGCGTGATTCAGGATGTCGCAGGGATTGCTGAGCTGGCGCGCGCGCAGGGCGCAACGATTCATACTGATGCCATTCAGGGCTTGGGTAAGATCCCGGTGGATTTTGCCGCATTGAAAGTACATGCCATGACCTTATCCGCGCACAAAATTTATGGGCCCAAAGGCGCGGCAGCTTTGATTGTAGACAAACGATTGTTATTGAAACCATTGATTTACGGTGGTGGGCATGAAAACGGACTGCGTTCTGGCACCGAGAATATCCCTGCGATTGTGGGTTTTGGTGTTGCCTGCGAATTGGCGCAAGTGCGCATGGCGGGAACCGCGCAACATATTACCAAGTTGCGCGATCAACTGGAAAAAGGGCTGGTTGCCATGGGGGCGGTGATTTTCGGGGCAGGAGCGGAGCGCATTTCGAACACGTGTTACTTTGCGTTACCGGATATCGAGGGCGACACGCTGGTGGTCAAGCTGGATAAAGCCGGTTTTGCTGTTGCTGCCGGGGCTGCCTGTTCCAGCGTGAATCCGGGGCAAAGCCACGTGCTGAGTGCGATGCAGGTTGATCCGATGTTCGCGCGGTGTGCTGTGCGCGTCAGTCTGGGTAATAGCAACATCCTTGAACAAGTCGAGGATTTCCTGCGTGTAATGCAGTGTATCGTTGCAGAATTAAAGCAAATAAGCAGTCTTTCTATCTAGAAATGTCCTAAAATCTACCCATCTATGACGAATATTCCAATCACACGATCGGTTAAAGCCATCATTCTCAGTGCAGGGCAGGGGAGACGGTTGCTCCCACTGACCGAGAGCACGCCGAAGTGCCTACTGCTAGTTGCTGATAAACCTGTGCTTGCATGGCAAATCGATGCTTTGCTGGCGGTCGGCGTTGATGAAATCACGATTGTCGCAGGCTTTCAGGTGGGCTTGATTGAAACGCTATTGCAGCAACGTTATGCGAATTACCCAAAGATTAAAATACTGTTCAATCCGTTTTTTGAAGTGGCGGATAACCTCGCCAGTTGCTGGATTGCTCGCGGTGTGATGACGGGTGATTTTCTGATACTCAACGGTGATACTGTAATCGAGGCGGCGCTCATTGCGCAGGTCTTGAATTCAAAACCGGCGCCTATTACACTCAGCGTAGACTATAAAAACGCATATGATGCCGACGATATGAAAGTGCAATTGGATGCGGATGGGTGGGTAAAGCAAGTCAGTAAAATAATTCCCCCGCAGCAGGTGGATGCAGAATCCATTGGTATGATTTACTTTCGTGAGTCAGGTCCGCAACTCTTCAGCCAAGCCATTGAATTGGCATTGCGCCATCCGGCGGAATTGAAATCGTGGTATCTGTCGATTATTGATGCATTGGCCAGGCAGCATTTGGTTAATTCCTGTTCCGTCAAAGGTTTTCGTTGGTGTGAAATCGATTTTATTGAAGATTTGGCCAAAGCTGGCATGATTTTTAACGATTAGATTCTTATGGCCAATAATCCGACAACTTTAGATTTCAACGCCACCATGTACAAGTTTGGTGCGCCGCAAACGATTATTCGGCAATATCAATACTGGTCGGTGATGTTGCGCCCGGCTCAAGCGACTCTTGGTGCACTGGTTTTAGCCGCCCATGAACCCGCTGAAGCCTTTTCAGAACTCTGTCCAGCGAGTTTTACCGAACTCCATACCATCACCGGGCACATTGAATCCGCGCTGGCAAAAGCCTTCCAGAATGACAAAATCAATTATCTGATGCTGATGATGGTCGATCCTGATGTTCATTTTCACGTCATTCCACGCTATGCTCAGCCTAGGCAGTTTGCGGATATGGAATTTATCGATGTGGACTGGCCGACCATGCCCCACCTGGGACATATCAACACAACGGATGCGGCGACCAATCAGTGCATTATGAGCTACATTCAATCTTGCTGGCCTTAAGCGAAATAATGCGAGAAGACAATTGACTGAACAGACATCATCATCTCCTACCAAAGAATTTCCATTACGCGAAGCCCATCATCTGGTGCGTGATCTGATGACTCCGAATCCGTGGATCTATTGGGCTGATTTTCTGTTTCATATTACGTTGGGCTGGGCTGCTTTCTTTACGGCATTATTGTCCCCCTTGTTTTCGCTTTGGCAATTAGCCGGTTATGTAGTGGGTGTGCTGGCACTGTATCGCTCGGCCATCTTTGTGCATGAATTGGCGCATTTAAAGAAAGGCACATTCAAGAATTTTCGTTGGATATGGAACGCTATCTGCGGCATTCCGCTGATGATTCCATCATTTACCTATGACGGTGTACATAATGATCATCACAAGCCAGATGTCTATGGCACCCGCAATGATGGTGAATACCTTCCATTTGCAACGCGCAGGCCTGCCGAAATGGTTGTCTATGTATTGTTGTCTTTTCTGATCCCCATCTTGTTAGTGCTGCGATTCATGTTGTTGACGCCATTGTCTTATCTGATTCCGCCGCTGCGGAAAATTGTTTGGGAGCGCGCTTCATCGCTTACAATCGATCCTACCTATCGGCGTGCGGAAAATGCCATACGCAATGACCTGAATTGGCGTCAGCAGGAAATGGCGGCCTGCTTGTTTGCCGCAAGTGTCGTTGTCTTAGTGGTGCTGCAAGTATTTCCTTATTCGCTACTGGTACTCTGGTATCTGATAGCGGTGACTATTTTTATACTCAATTCGCTGCGTACACTGGCTGCCCATGCCTATCGCAATCCCGGTGAGCAGAAAATGACGTTGCCCGAACAATATCTGGATTCCATCAATATACCGGGAAATTTCCTGATTACCCCCTTATGGGCGCCCGTCGGATTGCGTTACCATGCAACGCACCATCTTTTCATGAGCATGCCCTATCACAATCTTGGCAAAGCGCAACGCCGCTTGGTGAATGGCCTGACCGATAACTCCCAATACATCAAAACAATGCGTAGCGGTTTATGGTCAGCACTAAAACAAATTTGGCGCGAATCCGCCGAAGCAGCCAAGACTTCGCAACAACAAAACGGCTAATGCTAAAAGATACTCCAACACAAGAAAACACTCAACAGCACGTCACAAAGCTTGTCTTGCTGCGTCATGGGCAGAGCGTCTGGAATCGGGATAAAATTTTCACCGGTTGGAGCGATGTCGCTTTGAGTCCCAAGGGACAGAAAGAAGCTGAGCAAGCCGCTTATTTGCTTAAGCAAGAGGGATTTACATTCGATCTGTGTTTTTCCTCGACACTGCAGCGCGCCAAAACCACATTGCAAATTGTATTGTCTTCCATGCAGTTGGAAAAAATACCCATTCAAGAGAATTGGCGTTTGAATGAGCGTCATTATGGCGCACTGGAGGGCATGGAACGTTGGCAAGCCATCAAGAAGTTTGGCATCTGGCCCATTTTAGGTTGTCAAATCAAATTCGATGCAGCCCCTCCTTATCTGAATTCCCAGGATCCTCGTTTTCCCGGCAATCAATCCGGTTATGCCGGTATTCAACAAGAGGAACTACCGTTGGGGGAGAGTATGCAACAAACCCTGATGCGCCTTGAGCCTTACTGGCAGACGACCATCAAGCCTGAGATTCAGCAAGGGAAGCGAATACTCATTGTCTCTCACAAGAATACGCTGCGTAACTTAATGATGCTACTGGATCAGCTTACCCCTCGGCAGGTTATGAAATTAACACTGGCTACCGGGCGTCCATTGGTTTATGAACTGGATCAACAGCTCAAATCCATTCGACATTATTACGTGGATCATTTGCTATAGATTACTTTGTATTTTGATTGAGTATGTCGACCCTCTATAGCTTCCAACCCATAGTTGGTAGTCATGCCAAAATTTTGGTACTGGGCAGCATGCCTGGCCAGGCTTCATTAGTGGCTAACCAATATTATGCTCATCGCCGCAATGCTTTCTGGCCCATTATTGTTCAATTGCTGCAAATCAATCTGGATGCATCGTATGAAGAAAAAATAGCCGCATTGGAATCATCTCCCATCGCACTATGGGATGTGCTCAAATCCTGTAAACGGGTAGGTAGCCTGGATTCGATGATTGAACCCGACACACAAACCATCAATGATTTTCAGTCTTTCTTCAATGCTCACAAAAAAATTACCCATGTGTTTTTTAACGGTGGAAAAGCGGAGGTTTGTTTTAAACGCTACGTATTACCTACCTATGATTTGGATTTTCTAAGATTGTCACGTTTGCCTTCTACCAGTCCGGCGCATGCCAGGCTCTCTTTTGAAGTCAAATTTAGAATATGGCGTGAGATGATAAATTCGGTATTGGAATCAGAAAGCAGTCGTTAGTATCAATTTCTTATGAATCATGGAGTCGCACAATGGTACTTGACGACAAAGCGCTCGATGAGTTTTACTTGTATCCCGTAACTCTGTAATGAGTAATCAACACTTCACTGAAAGGAATGAATCCGATGAAAAAGCTTATTATTATTGTTCTTGCTATCTTTGTCGCTGGATATGTTGCCTTAATGGTTCAATATTTCTAGTGGGTTCAAAAATAAAAAATATTGGAAATGATTTCGCCTTTGAGCATAACAATGGGACATGAGTGAAAAGTCAAAAGAGGTTTGATCTGACAGATGCATTGGTGAGAGAGAAAAGAAGATTGGCACGTGTTAAATGCAGAAACTTTATGGAAGCCTCTGATTGCAGCGCGCTGGTCCCTGACAGATGCCTTTACTAAAGATCGGTAGTCTGCTTTTTATCATTCTGGCGCTGGCAACTCTCGTCTCCCATGCACTCATTCCCCGGTATCAACAAGACGGTCCTGAGCTTTTAACTAACCACTGGGATACCAAAGTAGCTGAGAATAGTGGAATTGACATCAAGGAAGGTGAATTGATCATTTCTTCCAGCAATTTACAAATGGGCGCTAGTGCTCATCAAGATATTCCACAGGTCGTGCCAGGTACAATTCTGAAATTATCTGCAGAGATGAAATGCGAAGATGTTGTGGCTGGCAAAAAGCCTTGGAACCGTGCAAGGTTGATGTTAGTGCAGAATAACGGGAAAAGAAATCGATGGGATCTGCCTCATACCATCACGCTGCTGACTGGAACCCATGACTGGGAAAGCCATCACAGTTTTTTTACCATAGATCTTGAAACTCAAAAAATCCGGATAACCGCAGAGTTAAGTCGATCTACTGGATTATTGCGGGTAAAAAATATTCATCTGTATGCTCTGAGCGAAACCCCCGCATTTACCTGGGCTAGAAATATCATCCTTTCTGCATGGGGTGTTTTCTTCCTGGTACTGATTGGTTCCTGTCTATTCATGGGTCGGAAAACTGTTATTGCGCGTGCATTATTAGTTTCCGTTTTTGTTTCCATCATTCTAGGAACAACCCTGCCAGGCGATATAAAGGATAAAGTGTCTAATGAAATCAAAACTCAGATTCATGCAGAAGACCAATTATTTAAAGCAGTTGTTCCATGGGATCTGACCAAGGTTGGGCATTTTTGTTTCTTTTTCTTACTGGGTTTGATCCTCTGTTTGATGATGACAAAGGAGCCCCTTATTCAGGGGCTGATCATTATGCTTCTGCTGGCCGGTGGCACTGAGTTTGCGCAATTTTATATCGAAGGACGAACCCCGTTGGTTAGCGATTTTTTTATTGATGCAGCGGGGGGTGTTGCTGGTATTATCTTGATTAGGTTTTTTAGTATGTATAAAAATACTGGTCATTTTGAGAATAGTTAATACGATCGCTAGTGATGCCTCGCTACGCTATTGACTTAGAAAGTTTGGTAATTTAATTTGCGGTATGTCAAAACAGTGAATGGTATGATGAAAATGAATAGCAATAGACAATCTTCTGCATTGGTGGATATATAAATGGAGATAACTACAGATATATATCTTGGAGATAGTAAGGAGCAATTAAAACTGCTTCCAAATAATTCTGTTGACCTTATAGTCACGTCGCCACCTTACGCAGACCAACGGAAAAACACATACGGTGGTATTCATCATGATAAATACGTAGACTGGTTTTTGCCCATTTCAGAACAGCTTCTACGTGTTCTAAAGCCAACAGGGACTTTTGTTTTAAACATCAAGGAGAAAGTCGTTGAGGGTGAACGTAGTACATATGTTATAGAGCTCATTCTAGAAATGCGCAAACAAGGCTGGTTATGGACGGAAGAGTTTATTTGGCATAAAAAAAACTGCTACCCTGGAAAGTGGCCTAATCGTTTTCGTGATTCATGGGAAAGACTTTTACAATTTAACAAAAATAGAAAATTTAATATGTATCAGGAAGAAGTTATGGTACCAATGGGCGAATGGGCAAATTCAAGACTGAAGAATCTTTCTGAAACTGATAAAACCCGTGACAACTCAAAAGTGGGGAGCGGATTTGGCAAAAATATTTCAAATTGGCTTTCCAGGGAAAAGGCATATCCAACAAATGTTTTGCATTTGGCAACTGAGTGCAATAATAAGAATCACAGTGCGGCTTTCCCTGAAGAATTGCCTGAATGGTTTATCAAGCTATTTACAAAAGAAGATGACACAGTTCTTGACCCGTTTATGGGTTCTGGAACGACGCTTCTTGTTGCAAATCGAATGAGACGAAATTCAATAGGTGTGGACATCGTTCCTGAGTACTGCGAAATGGTGAAAAAGCAATTGAAGCCCATTGAATTATATCTATTCGAATCAAAGGCAGCTTATGAAGCAACTAAACCCAAGAGACGTAACACTGTACGTTGAGGAAAACATTGGTGTTTTTCACGAGAAGCGTATTCAAAGTCTTGATAGATTGAGGCTATCGCAAGTTCTTAAACGAAAGAATCCATATCTGTTTAAAGCAAAGAATGTGTTGACTGCTGAACAAATCATAAAAGGTTTGGTGGATGCACACATCTCTTCAAACGAGGAAACCATATTTGGTGACTGGTTGGAAGGATTCGCGATCTTTATCAATGACAAAGTATATAGTGGGCGTAAGTCTGGCATTACAGGCATTGATCTTGAATTTGACAACAACGGTACAAGAAGTATTGTAACGATCAAATCAGGGCCTAATTGGGGTAATAGTTCACAAATAGCCAAAATGGTGGCGGATTTCAAGACAGCTAAAAAGACATTGAGGACCAGTAATTCACAATTGAATATTATTGCTGTAAATGGTTGTTGTTATGGTAGAGACAACAAGCCAGATAAGGGCGATTATTTCAAATATTGCGGTCAACGTTTTTGGGAGTTTATATCCGGCAATAGTGAATTGTTTACAGAGATTATCGAACCACTTGGACACAAAGCTAAAGATAAGAATGACAATTTTGTAAAATTATATTCTCAGATGATTAATAAGTTTACCAGAGAATTCTCGAATAGTTTCTGTAAAGCTAGCGGAGAAATTGACTGGGATAAATTGGTTCGATTTAACTCTTCAATAGAGTGACATAGAAAAGCCCTTCATCAATCAATAACAAAGGGCGATGACTAGTATCATACTTCTGTATTACGATAAGCAGTTACCTGAATCTCAATCTTCATGCGTGGATCGGATAATCCCGCAGCAAGCATCATGGCCGATGGTCTGACATCGCCCAGATATTTGCGCATAACCGGCCAGCATTTTTCAAAATCCTCGGCTTTCGGAAATACATACGTAACACGTACTACATCTTTCATGCTTGCGCCTGCTTGCTGTAGCGCTGCATCGATGTTTTTAAAGCACTGCTCCGCTTGTTCTAATAGATCATCAGAAATGGTCATTTTGCTGTAATCGAAGCCTGTTGTTCCAGAAACCAAAATCCAGTTGTCTTCGACCACCGCGCGTGAATAACCGATTTCGTGTTCAAATGTGGAGCCTGAGCTGATGAGTTTACGTGCCATGCTGTTTTATCCTTCTATTTGATTTAAAAATTTTTGCGTAAGATACCACTATAATTGCGCAATGAGTCAGTTGCAAAGCAAGTTTTTAACCGGCACTTCCAAATCTG
>JAMXAE010000087.1 GCA_024281695.1 Nitrosomonas sp.
GAACTTCAGTCGATCATGGTACTGCATTGGAATTGGCTGCAACAGGGCGCGCGCATGCAGGCAGTTTATTAGCGGCTATTAAAATGGCCATACAACTTGCCAGAAACCAGGCATCATTTATTCGCCATGCACCATAATCCGCGCAAACGCTTTGGTCAGAACTTCCTGGTTGATCAACAAGTAATCTCTGATATCATGAATGCGATTTATCCACAAAATAATGATCGTATCGTCGAAATTGGACCAGGTCTTGGTGCGCTAACAAGGCCTCTACTACAAGTTATCAATCACCTAACTGTTGTGGAACTTGATCGCGATATTGTAAACAAACTCGACAAGGAATTTCCTAAGGAAAAATTAACTATCTACTCAACTGATGCATTGAAGTTCGATTTTTCTATTTTAGGAAGCAAGCTGCGTATTATCGGCAATTTGCCTTACAATATTTCAACACCTTTGCTGTTTCATCTAAGCCAATTTTCAGAACAAATTCTGGATATGCATTTCATGCTACAAAAAGAGGTTGTGGAACGCATGGTTGGAGTACCTTCAACATCCGATTATGGACGCCTTTCAATCATGCTACAGTATCGCTTTGATATGGAATATATTTTTAGTGTTCCAGCAGAATCCTTTCGCCCCATACCTAAAGTTGAATCTGCCATCGTTCGTATGGTTCCGCGACCTATATCATCAATGAACGCTAACGATGAGGTGTTATTATCACAGGTTGTTTCAGCAGCATTCTCTCAGCGTCGAAAAACACTACGCAACACGCTATATAATTATTTAAAACCGGATGATTTTGTTTCTCTCAACATTGATTCCAGCCTTCGCGCTGAGGACTTATCGGTACCAAAATTTGTAGCCATTACAAATTATTTAGCATCAACATCTGCTGCTGATAAAGCTACTAAATAATAAGCATGGCGGATTCAAGTTTGACGTGTAACTTTTATAAGAATAACAGAAGGCAAGCTGCGTTAGCAGCTGAGCTTCTTGAACATAAGTTACGTCAGGTATGTAACCACGCCAAAGGATTCGACCGGGAAAACTAAAATAAAGTAAACGGACTGTTCGATAGCACATGAGTTCCGAGCAAGCATCAGCCCGGCTTGGCTTGGATTGGATTGGAACGCGAATTATCAATAAACCATAGATCCATCTATCAACACATTTACGCTGCCAGGAAACCACCCAAGCGATATGCAATTAGACAGGATTGTCTCGTGCATCATCCGTAATAATCGAATCAGCAGTAGTGCTGAATGTCCGAAGATCGTTGAGCAGAGAGTTCGTATTGGCAATTGGAAAGGTGACACAGTAATCGGCAAGAATCATAAGGCTCACTGGTAACGCTGGCAGAAAGGAAATCACGTTATATCTTGGTTGACCAATTGCGCAGTAAACACAGCGAGGATGTGGCTACAAAAGTCAGCAGTCTGTTGCATCCTTACAAGCACAAATGCCACGCAGTGACATTCGACGATGGCAAAGATTTTGCGGAACATAAAACCATCACATCAAAGCTGGAAAAAGACATCTACTTCGTACGTTCTTACCATTCCTCTGGGAAAAGGGATTGAACGAAAACAGCAACAAGGGCTGCTACGACGGCAGTATTTCCCTAATAATAGGGAATTGGCGGTGTTTTACCGAGGAAAAAATGCAGTGAACTGTTATAGACTCAATCACCGCTCCCGCTAAGTGCTTTGATCTAGAACTCCACTGAGAATTCAGTTGAGAAAGCATAAGTAATTTATGTAATCTCTTACAAAGATGTAGTAACAAAATTTAAAACTTCTTGCACATGACCTGGCACTTTAACGTTTCGCCATTCTTTTCGCAAAATGCCTTGGGTATCTAAAATGAAAGTGCTGCGTTCAATTCCCAAAACTTGCTTGCCATAAATATTCTTCATTTTAATGACGTTAAATAACTTACAAACTGTTTCATTTGCATCACTCAACAATTCAAAAGGAAGTTTCATTTTTTCCTTAAAATTCTCATGTGACTTAATACTATCACGAGAAACACCAACAATTACACAGTTTCTCTCATTGAATGCATTCCAGTTATCGCGAAAATCCTGACCTTCGGTTGTACACCCAGGCGTGTCATCTTTTGGATAGAAATAAATAATTAAATTCTTTCCACTATTAGATGTTAGTGAGAAGTCATTCCCATTCGTTGCGGGTAAGACAAAATTATCTACGGGATGATCAATTACTGCCATTAATTTATTAAATAGAGTTATTTATAAAAATGAAAATAGAATTGAACGTGTTACACAACACAACATGCCATACCAATTCTACTTCTAAAAAAAATGTACTATTCAGATACTCATCACTATCTATGGAATCTGTTTATCAATTATAATAATAATATTATTATGACCAATTTTTACTGGCTGACTAAAGCCTTGCAGATCTCCGCTGGCGGGAACAGCTTGTCCTGATTTCGAGATTCTAGCTTCAATCACTACTTCCGGGAAATTTGACATCTTCATAGTGGGTGTCATTGCCATATCATCCGTCAACGTGAATGTGGCTGGAAGATCATTTGCTTTTAAGCGCAAAATAGCCAAGGGCATTTTAGGACCTGTTTTAGCACGCGCATAAATAAATAAAGTATCATTAGGGGACGCTTTTAATGCCAATTCTTTACTAATAGTTACTTTGCCAGAAATGGAGACTGCCGCTGGTACAGTTGTTGCTACGACAGGCAATCTTTCTGGTTGAGCATTGGCTTGCTGTTGCGATTCTGTTCGCGGTACTAGTTCGCTTTGTTGCTCTGATGCTACCTCTTTACCACCAGAAGCCAGCAGCTTAGCTTCATCAATACTGTCTTTAACCGACTTGGCCAACTGGGAATCAGGTGGAATCACTTCCAATAATTTCTCCCAATGTACTGCCGCTTGTTCAAATCGTTTCTGCTCAAATTCAGCAGTACCTGCCAGAGCTAATGCTTTTGGATATTGCGGATCAATACGCAAAGCTTCATAAATTAATTCAGTAGGTTTACCGATTAAATTTCCTTGGTTCTTCATTGCTAAAACATCGGCATAGTCACTGAGTATCTGTGGATTATTTGGAGCCAATTCAACCAATTTTGCGTAGGTATTACTGGCATCCGTATAGCGCTCCATAATTGCATAAGTTCTACCCAACATTACCCATCCTTCAATATCATCAGGATTTTTATTTAATCGTGCAATGAGATTCTCCAGAACAGATGAAAAATTGTCATGCCCTGCCGGTGAATCACTTCCTCCGCCACGATTCATTTGTGTTGCATTGGCAAGTTGTGCTTGCGGTAATAACCCCCGCGTATCTCCAATAACCAAATATAGAAAAACTGCAGCAAGTGGCAAAACCAATGTTATAAAAAACGATAGTGCAATATTATGAATCTTTTTATTTTCCTTGATAATCATTTCTTCTCTCTCAGGAACATCTTGCAACATGCGTTGTTGCAGTTCTTGCTTACTTTTATTATATTGTTCCTTAGTCAGGACATCGTTTTCCAAATCATTATCAAGTTCGACTAATTGATCACGATAAACAGTTATATTTACAGCATCATGCTCTAAATTTTCCTGCTGAATATTTCTATTTCTCAGTAAAGTAGGAACTATAAATAACAAAGCTGTTACGATAAAAATACCAGAAATAACCCAAAATGACGTCATAACTTCTTACCTTTATTTTCATTCAGCAAAGTCTCAGCTTTCTTAAGCTGTGCTTCTGAAAGCGATACTTCTTCTATCTGTTCGCGTCTACGTCTAAGATAAACTACTAGAGTCCCTAATCCAGTAAGGAATAAAGCAGCCGGACCAAACCACAAAAATACTGTTGTTGGTTTTATAGGCGGATTATAAAGAACAAAATCACCATATCGATCAACCAAAAATTGAATAATTTCCTGATCATTCTTGTCTGCTTTAATTTGTTCTCGAATTTCACGTCTAATATCATTAGAGAAATCAGCTCGAGAATCTGCGATTGATTCATTCTGGCAAACTAAACAGCGTAAATCCATTGTTAAGGCAAGCATTCTCTTTTCAACTTCTGGGTCTTCTGCAACAGGTACAGCTTCTTTCGACCACGCAAGCGATGGAATAATTAGTATTAACCAAAGAAAAAAAATGAATTCTTTCATTCTATATCGCTGACACAGTGTAGTAGAATCATATAGATGATAGCTTTTAAACATATAAGATAAATTCACTAAGCTTGCCTCTGTAATTCAATGATGAGTGGAATAATTGTCTTTTGTAGCGAATCCACTGTCACTGGTCCAATTTGCTTATGCCTTATAATTCCCTTCTTATCAATTACATAAGTCTCCGGAACTCCATAAACACCATAATCAATCCCAACTTTTCCATCTAAGTCAACTATACTAATCGTGTAAGGATCGCCGTATCGTTTTAACCATTGCATAGCCGTAGTGCGTTCATCTTTATAGTTAAGACCATAAATCGGAACAATTCCAGAATTGGCTAATTGAACCAACAATGGATGCTCATCACGACAAGCAACACACCACGATGCCCATACATTCAACATCCAAACTTTACCAAGATTATCTTTCGATGCCATAACCTTTTCAGGTTCATGCAAGTGATTTAGTTGGAATACCGGTGCTGGTTTATCAATCAATGGTGATGGAACTTGTCGCGGATTTAACGTAAGCCCCACTAGCAAAAATGCTGCTAGTACCATAAAAGCAAATAATGGGATTAAGTATCGCGTCATACTTTTCTTGTCTCCGCAACTAGCACACGATTAGCTATAGAAGGATTGGCTATTGCAGGAACTTCTTCTGGTATGCCCTCCATTTCTACATTCTTAGCAACTGTGGAGCTTGGTTTAGAAATCTTCAAACGATAACGACGATCACTTACAGAAAGTATTCCACCGATTGCCATCAGCAAACACCCCAGCCATATCCAATCAACAAAAGGCTTATGATAGGCACGAACAACCCAAGCATTATTAGCTAACGGTTCGCCCAGTGCCACATAAAGATCTCGGAATAAACCGGTATCAATGGCAGCTTCCGTCATTGCCATACCTGATGCGTTATAAGTACGCTTCTCAGGATTCATCATACGAATAACTTTATCATTCTCAATCACACTAATGTCACCGCGCACTGCTTTATAATTGGGACCAACAGTATCACTCACTCCATTAAACTGGAACGTGTAACCACCAACAGTAACCTTGCTTCCGATATCCATGCGAACATCTTTCTCAGTTTCGTACCCATTCACCAGTGTCACGCCAATAATAAATACTGCTACCCCAAGATGTGCACAGTGCATTCCAAAATAGCTTCTAGATTGTCTGGCTAGTCGAGTAAATAAATTACCTTCTCCGCTATTACTCAGGCGATGCTTCAAGTTAACAAATGCGCATACAATTATCCAGAATGCTAGCAATAAGCCAAAGCTCACCATCGGTTTCCATTCACCTATCAAATATGGGGTGATTAAGGCCGAGATTACACTAACAACAAAGGCCCAGCGTAAGCGAACAACTAATGTAGGCAAACTCATTTGTTTCCAACGAGAGATAGGACCTACACCAATCAGAAAAATTGCCGGTGTCATGATAGGAACAAACACCGCTTCGAAGTATGGAGGACCGACTGATAACTTGCCAAGATTAAGGGCATCAATAATCAATGGGTATAGTGTTCCCAACAAAACACTACCAGCTGCAACCAATAACAACAGATTATTTGCTAGCAACAATGATTCGCGTGAAACCAAGTCAAATTTTCCACCTAAACCAACTTTAGGTGCACGCCATGCAAATAATAAGAGTGAGCAGCTAATCACTATAACTAAAAACGCAAGGATAAATACACCGCGCGCTGGATCTGTCGCAAAAGCATGCACGGAAGTTAGTACACCCGATCGCACTAGAAATGTTCCAAGTAAACTCAATGCAAACGTACATATCGCCAGTAAAACAGTCCAACTTTTAAAACTACCTCGTTTTTCAGTAACTGCTAATGAATGAACTAACGCCGTCCCCACTAACCAAGGCATGAATGAAGCATTCTCTACAGGATCCCAAAACCACCAGCCACCCCAACCCAGTTCATAATAAGCCCACCAACTACCTAGCATGATCCCGATCGTCAGAAAAACCCAAGCAACTATCGTCCAAGGACGAGACCAACGCGCCCAAGTTGCATCCAATCTTCCACTTAACAAGGCTGCAATGGCGAATGCAAAAGCAACTGAAAACCCCACATATCCCATATAAAGCATTGGTGGATGTATCACCATACCAGCATCCTGCAATAAAGGATTTAAGTCGCTACCTTCTAGAGCCGCTGGTAATAGGCGATCAAATGGGTTCGATGTAAACAACATAAACAGTAGGAAACCCACACTAACAAGTCCCAGAACACCAAGAACACGAGCCACAATATCGTCTGGTAATTGCTTACTAAAAACGCTAACGGCTACAGACCATCCTGCCAGCATCAACACCCACAATAATAAAGAACCTTCATGGGAACCCCATGTAGCAGCTATTCGAAAATGAATAGGTAATTCTGAATTTGAATTCTTTGCCACATTCATCACTGAAAAATCACTACTAAAAAATGAGTATCCCAAGCAAAGGAATGCGATCAAAACAAAAATGAATTGACCTTGAACCACCGGTCTGGCTAATGCTATCCATGATGGTATACCACGTGCTGCACCAATAATAGGAAGAGTTCCTTGTGTTATGGCCAAAAGGAGAGCGAGAATAAGAGAAAAATTACCAATTTCTGGAATCATAATTTTAGCTTATAAGTTATATGGTTATTCAGGATTAAAACAACGCCATATAATATGGCAATTGCAAATAGTACTATTGCGCTAACGATGCTTTTTGTGTCTTAGCCGCTTGTTCTAATGCCTCTGCTGCTTCAGGTGGCATATAATTTTCATCATGCTTAGCTAACACTTCATCAGCTTCAAAAATACCACTGGCAGATATTTTCCCTTGTGCAACAATACCTTTCCCTTCTCTAAACAAATCTGGAAGAATACCGGTATATACAACTGGAATGGTCTGAATGGTATCAGTTACCGCGAAACGAACTGTTGTACTACTGTCATCACGCTTGACGCTGCCCTCTTCAACTAATCCACCAATACGAAAACTCTTTCCGATCGGTGCTTCTTTTGCAATGACTTGAGTTGGGCTAAAGAAAAAAACCAAATTACTCTGAAAAGCATTTAGTACTAAAATAGAAGCAATACCTAATGCAGCAACCCCCGCAGCAATAATTGCAAGTTTTTTATGACGTGGTTTCATTTTTTATCTCTTTTTTATTTAAGTCGTGAATGAGACCATATTGTTTCTCCAAAGTTCGGCGACGATTGGAAATTAGCAAGATTTCACCGGCGATACAAACGAACGCCACGACATATGAACCCCAAACATAGAGTCCATATCCACCCATTGAGAAAAATTCTGATGCGCTCGACCAACTCATCTGACGACTCCCTTCTTTTGTAACTCTGCCACCCATGCAGTATGACTTTCTCGTTCAAGAATGATGACACGGACACGCTTCAATATAACCGCAATCGAGTACATCCAACTAGCCAGTACCATGATAAGCATTCCCATCAACATGGTAGTTGCCATCGAAGGAGCCTGGGTTACGCTTACTGATGCTCCTTGATGTAAAGTATTCCACCACTGCACTGAGAAATAAATAATAGGAATATTGACCACTCCCACTAAGGCTATGATTGCACCTGCTTTATCAGCACGACGTGGATCATCAATAGCAGCTTGTAATGACATAAAACCAATGTAAAGAAATAGCAAAATTAATTCAGAAGTCAAGCGCGCATCCCATACCCACCATGTTCCCCACATTGGTTTACCCCATAGTGCACCAGTCCAGAGTGCAATAAAGGTGAACATAGCACCTGTCGGTGCAATCGCCGTTGCGAACATGGAAGAAAGCCGTGTATTAAAAGCCAAACCAATACCAGCCCAAAAAGCCATCACAACATAAAGAAACATCGACATCCATGCTGCAGGCACATGAATAAAAATAATTCGATATGCTTCACCTTGTTGAAAATCAGTGGGTGCTACAAAGAAACCAACATAAAGTCCGGCCACCAGTAATATCAGTGCAGCAAAAACAAATATTGGAGTTATTTTTCCCGCTAATATGTAAAAACTGGCCGGAGAAGAATATTTGAACCAATTGATAGCCATATTAAATTTTATAATTCTTCATATTGAATTTGAGTTCTAAACTTAGTCCTGATTTTTGTAGCCGCCAATTCTATACTAAAAACACAAAATCAAGAATTGATTTCTATTAGTAAATTCAGCATATTGGAAGTTTCAGAAAATACAATTATTTATAATAATTAACAGCCTACGAGAAATTATTTCCCGGGAATTTGTTTTACTCCAACGAAACTCGTAAAGAAGATGCTGCTGCCCAAGGTGCAAAAACCAGCGATACAAGAAGGAATGCGCCGATTAATGATAAATGTGCATCAAATCCAACTCCAGCCATATTGGCTTCAACCGCACCAGCTCCAAAAATTAATACAGGAATATACAGAGGTAACACGAGTAACGAAACTAATACCCCTCCTCCTCGCAATCCTAGAGTCAATGCGGCACCAATTGCCCCGATTAAGCTAAGTACCGGAGTTCCCAGCAACAAAGTGGTAGTTAATACAAACAATGCATCCACTGGCAAGTCATACTGAATACCTAATACAGGCGCCATCAGTACCAACGGCATTCCCGTCACCAGCCAGTGCGCTAATGCTTTTCCAAGCACCAAAAATGATAACGACTGGGGCGATAGCAACATCTGCTCCAATGTGCCATCCAGATAATCGTTCGAAAACATTCTACCGAGGGATAGCATCGAAGCCAATAATGCAGCTACCCAAACCACACCAGGTGCCATCGTTCGCAGCATATTCATTTCTGGCCCCACACTTAGCGGAAACAGACTAACTACGATGATGAAAAAGAACAGGGTCGTCAACACATCCGATTGGCGTCGCATAGCCAGTAAAAGATCACGTTTAATTATCCACATAAACATATCACGCTAATTGCAATTGCATAATGGATGTTGCTGTAATATCAATTTCCTGGTGCGTTGTCATCACCACCATACCATTTTGCTTCAAATGCTGTTCCAACAACTCCTGAATCAATTTAACTGCCATTACATCCAATGCAACCAATGGCTCATCTAAAATCCATAAAGGAGTTTTATAAACTAGCAAGCGAGCCAAAGCTACACGGCGCCGCTGGCCCTGCGATAGAACTTTAACAGGTAATAATTCTCTTCCATTCAAACCAATATATGCAAGCGCTTCCATGGCCTGAGTAACACTAATTTCAAACCCCGCAAGTGCACTGGAAATTCGCAAATTCTCAATAACCGTTAGATCATCTTTAGTACCGCTCAAATGGCCAATATATGTCACAGCAGAGAAATAATCCCCATTCAAAGAGCGAATAGCAGCACCACACCAACGAATTTCACCGGCAGCAGGGTTTGACAATCCACATAACATTCGTAATAGACTAGTTTTGCCACTACCATTGGGCCCGCGTACTTGCATTAGACCACCTGCTTCAAGAGAAAAATTAACATCCCTGAAAAGCTCTCTATCACCTCTAATACACGCGAGATTAACTCCTTGCAGCATTATATTGTTCAATCAGCAGAATAAAACGACGGATTATAGCGCATTGAAGACACTTGTAACACTGCAGTAATGGAATGGCCGTCTGCTACCCTAAACGGCATCGAAACGCCAAAGTAGTGATGCAATAAAGCTCACCAAAAACGGACGGGCTAAAAACCGGTGCCGAAATTATATCAATACATCGAGAGGCCTGATTGCATGTGTAATGTCAATGCATACATCACTTTGTTAAACTAAGCTCAATAGACTACAAGGCTTACTTCGCCAGCTTCAGCAGATCAAACACCACCTTAGCAAAACCAGCCGCTTTGGCGGGATCGGATAATAATTGCATCATCTGATTCTGATGCGCCTCGCTGCTATCCATGACCGCATTATCCACGGCTTTGGTAAAATCTCCCAGCATCGCTTGTTCCGGTGAGTTATTGGCGATTTGCTTCATGACCAGGGCATTCTCACTGACTTTATCCCGGATGGTGTAGGCGTAATTCACTAGGTCTTTCTCTGTCAGATGGTCGGTAATAAAAAGCTCATTCAAACGGCTGATAATTTGTGACAAAAATTCTTCCTGTTTATCTTTAGCGCTGGCCGTGCCCAAGCCTTCGCCGGGTTTAAGCTGATATTCACCAGTATTTTGTTGTAATTTCAAGTCCTGCTGGCGAATTTTAGACAGGCGGTAATGACTGAGCAATACGCTGCTTAAATCGATGCTATCTTCTTCCATCAAGGTTTCGCGCAGCATCGGGCGTAAATGCCGCGCATAGAGACTGAGTTTTTCCAATGACTTATCGTTGTAATCGACGATCTGCGACATGAATTCATAGAACCGCACGAAAGTACCCAAATCCTTTTTAAAGATATCGAGCGCGTCTTTTTCTTTTTTGCACTCTTTAAAACTGTTTTCCGCATTGGCGATTAGCACTGCATCACGGGTTTTCTTGGTGCGCTCGAACATTTCCTTCGCAAGCTTGTAAGCTTCAAGCGCTGATTGATAGCGTTTTTGCCAGCGTTCAACGGCGGGCTTGCAGATATTGGCAATGGCGGCATTGCTTTTGTTTTTGACGAAAAAGGCATCGCAGAACTGTTCTACTTCGTTCCAAGTAAAAATCCCAGCAGCTTTGAGTTTATCAAACAGATCAAAAATCAAATCCGGGTCGGAAACATCGGCTAGTTCAGCAGTCTGGTAATACGGTTGGAAGGCATCGAGAATATCCTGCGGCTCATTGAAGAAATCCAGAATAAAAGTGCCGGTTTCCGCTTTGCCGGGATAAGTGCGATTCAGGCGCGACAGCGTTTGCACGCATTCCACGCCGCCGAGTTTCTTGTCCACATACATGGCGCAGAGTTTCGGTTGGTCAAAACCGGTCTGGAATTTGTTGGCAACGATCATCACCTGATAATCATCGGTATTAAAGGCTTTGCGCATGTCGCGGCCTTTCAGATTGGGGTTCATATTGCTTTCGGTAAATTTCTCACCAAGCAACGCGGTCGCATTCGGATCCTTTTCGCTGAATTCCACCTCACCGGAAAAAGCCACCATGGCATGGATTTTTTGATAACCCTGTTCCCTAATGTATTTATCAAAACCCAGCTTGTAGCGCACCGCTTCCTTGCGGGAACTGGTGACGACCATCGCTTTTGCCTGTCCACCCAGCAGCCCCATGATGTTGGATCGAAAATGCTCGACGATGACCTGCACCTTCTGGGTGATGTTGTATTCATGCAGGCGCACCCACTGATTGAGCTTAACCTTGGCTTTCCGGATTTTCTGCGCGAGGTTATAGGCCACCTTGTAGTTGGTGTAATTTTTCAATACATCCAGAATAAAACCTTCCTCAATCGCTTGGCGCATGCTGTACACATGATAGGCTTCCGGCTTATTGGTTTTGGATGGCGGCTCATTTGGATTCGATAAGCGACCGAACAATTCCAGCGTTTTGGTTTTGGGGGTGGCCGTAAACGCAAAATAACTCAGATTATTCGAAGCCCGGCGCGAAGCCACCGCAGCGTCCAGAATATCCTCGCTACTGAGTTCTTCTTCCCCGTCTTTCGCATCGATCATCAACACTTCTTTCAACTGACGCGCGGTCGAGCCGGTTTGCGACGAATGCGCCTCATCGGCAATAATCGCGTAGCAACGTTGTTTCAAGCTCACGCTGTTCTCAATCGCGCGCAACACATACGGAAAAGTTTGAATGGTCACAATAATGATCGGCTGCGAATTTTCCAGTGCGGCGGCCAGTTTCTCCGATTTAGAACCGTCACCTTCCTGGCGGCTGATGCGCCCAACCACACCATCCACATGCTCAAACTGATTGATCGTATCCTGTAATTGATCATCCAATACCGTGCGATCCGTCACCACAATCACGGAATTAAACAGCTTGCTGCCCTGCGGGTTGTAGAGTGATGATAATTGATGCGCCACCCAGGCTATCGAATTGGATTTACCCGAACCGGCACTGTGCTGGATCAGGTATTTATGGCCGGGACCTTCAGTCCGTGCCGCATTCATCAACTTGTTCACCACATCCCATTGGTGATAGCGCGGAAAGATCAGGGTTTCTTTTTTGGTTTTGCGTCCTTCCCAGTCTTCCTTTTCTTCAATCTGCAAATGCACATAGCGCGCGAGAATGGTCAGCAGATTATCCGGCAGCAAAACCTCATTCCACAAATAATCGGTGGCGTACCGGATCACATCCTCCGGCACATCGTTACCGGCACCACCTTCCGCCGTGCCCTTGTTAAACGGCAGGAAGAAGGTATCTTCACCTTCCAGCCGCGTGGTCATATACACTTCGTATTGGCTCACGGCAAAATGCACCAGCGCACCGCGCTTGAAGGTCAACAACGG